>JAQVXN010000165.1 GCA_028709135.1 Bacteroidaceae bacterium
ATGGCCTGCAACAATTATTCCTATCTGACTGGTACTACGTGTCAGAAGAGTTGATAAATGACATGAAATATTATCCAGCCATGGCGTCGCCAACAGGTGGAGGTGCATTGATGCAGATTACAATGTCTGTACCATTTGGACGTTGGGCTAATTTTCAAATGGCCTATAATCAAATTATACAAATGGCACAAAAGCAGATATTGATCCAGACTCCTTATTTCATGCCAACGGAAACAATTTTAGAGTCCCTCCAAACAGCAGCTATGAGAGGAGTACATGTAGAAATCATGGTACCACTCAAGCCGGGAGGATTCTGGATGACATGGGCCAACGAATCCTATTATGGTGATGTATTGAAAGCAGGAGTGGAGATTTATGCTTACTGTCCAGGCATGTTACATGCCAAAATGATGGTCGTTGACGATGTATTCTGCTCCGTGGGTTCGGTAAACATGGATTTTAGAAGTTTGAATGACACATTTGAGGACAGTGCCTTTATTTATGATGCTGCATTGACTCAACAAGTAAAAAAACTATTCCAGCAAGCCAAAACAGACTGTAAACTAATAGATTTGGATCTTTGGAATGGACGTAACTATCGCCGACGAGTTTTGGAATCGTTTGTCAGAATTTTCTCTCCACTATTTTAAAAAACAAATTAGTTTTCAATCGTTTAGGCACTATCATTTATCGTCTGGTAACAAATCCATATCAAGACCATTAAGAGAACTGCGTAAATCTACCAACTGCTGACGGATTTTTTGAAGGCGTTCAATGGCTTCACCATCATTTTGCGCTCCAGACTTATTCTTTTTCAACATTTCACGAGCTTTGGCTATTTTAAGGCCACGCACCTTGACAAGATTATAAATAATACCAACAAGTTCAATGTCATCCTTTGTATATTGCCGAATATTCCGTCCCGCCTTATGAGGTTTCAGACTCGGGAACTCCTGCTCCCAAAAACGCAGTAAAGATTCCGCAACATGAAATTGCTCTGCTACCTCATGGATGGAATAATACTGCTTTAAGTCTTTATGTAAATTTAATGCCATATGTAAATACAATAATAAGCCCTTTGTTTACTCGATGAACATTTGCAAATGTACTCAAAAACTGTTAACTTTGCAACGATTTAAGTAAAAAAGAAATTTAAATGACAGCAAAAGAAATAAGAGACTCTTTCAAAAAATTTTTTGAAGGTCACGGACATCTCATCGTGCCATCTGCTCCTATGGTCATTAAGGATGACCCCACGCTGATGTTTACCAATGCAGGAATGAACCAATTTAAGGACATTATTCTTGGGAACAGAGAACCAAAGAGTCGTCGCTGCACAGATTCGCAGAAATGTTTGCGCGTAAGTGGGAAGCACAACGATTTGGAAGAGGTGGGACACGACACTTATCACCACACGATGTTTGAAATGCTGGGTAATTGGAGCTTTGGTGACTACTTTAAAAAAGAAGCCATTGGTTGGGCTTGGGAATATCTTGTGGATACATTAAAAATCGATCCGAAAAATCTTTATGCCACTGTATTTGAAGGTGCTCCCGACGAGGGACTTGAGCGCGATAATGAAGCTGCCGGCTATTGGGCTAAATTTCTTCCTGAAAATCATATCATCAATGGGAACAAACACGATAACTTTTGGGAAATGGGCGACACGGGTCCTTGTGGACCCTGCTCTGAAATACATATTGACCTACGTTCCGACGAGGAGAAAAAAGTTGTTTCGGGCGCCACGCTGGTAAATCAAGATAATCCACATGTGATTGAAATTTGGAATCTTGTTTTCATGCAGTACAACCGTAAGGCAGATCATAGTTTGGAATCCCTACCCAATCATGTCATCGACACAGGAATGGGATTTGAACGTCTTTGTGCCGTAATGCAAGGCAAAAATTCAAACTACGACACAGATGTATTCCAACCACTTATAAAGGAAATTGGTCGTCTATCAGGCTGTCATTATGGTGATGACGAGAAAAAGGATATAGCTATGCGCGTCATCGCCGATCATGTAAGAGCCATCTCGTTCAGTATTGCCGACGGACAATTGCCGGGTAATGCAAAAGCAGGTTACGTAATACGCCGCATTCTACGCCGCGCCGTTCGTTACGGATATACATTTTTGGGATTTCAGGACGCCTTTATGTATAAACTTTTGCCTACCCTTATCGATGATATGGGTGAGGCCTACCCTGAGTTAGAAGCACAGAAAGTATTGATTAGCCGTGTAATGAAAGAAGAAGAAGAAGCCTTTCTTCGTACGCTCTCAACAGGAATTAACCTCCTCGATGGTGTAATAACAGATACCAGAAAACACGGTAAACAGATCATTTCAGGTAAAGAAGCCTTTACACTCTTCGACACATTTGGTTTTCCTCTTGACTTAACAGAACTGATTTGTTCAGAACAAGACATGAGTGTAGATGTCGTTGCTTTCGACGCAGAAATGAAGAAACAAAAGGAACGCGCACGCAATGCAGCTGCTGTTGAGACAGGAGATTGGAATACCTTGCAACATGGAGAAACCCAATTTATTGGTTGGGACAAAACCGAAACAACTTGCCATATCTTGCGTTACCGCAAAATAACACAGAAAAAGAATAGTTTTTATGAACTCGTACTTGACGTTACACCATTTTATGCCGAAATGGGCGGACAAGTAGGTGATACTGGTGTGCTCACAAATGCAGAAGAGACCATAAAAATTATAGATACAAAACGAGAGAACAATTTGCCCATCCATATTTGTGAAACCTTACCTCAAAAACCTACTGCCGCTTTCACCGCGCGTATCAATGTTGAAAAGCGTCATGCCAGCGAAGCTAACCATACGGCAACGCACTTGCTGGACCAGGCTTTACGTGAAGTTTTAGGCACACATGTAGAACAGAAAGGTTCTTTGGTAACTCCGGACTATTTACGCTTTGACTTCTCACATTTTCAAAAAGTAACATCAGAAGAGTTGCGTCAAGTTGAAAAAATCGTAAATAGTCATATACGCGAAGACTTACCGCTACAGGAGCACCGCGATATGCCTATTGAAGAAGCTAAGAAGTTGGGCGCCATTGCTCTTTTTGGAGAAAAATATGGTGATCGCGTACGTGTTGTAACTTTCGGCCAAAGTACAGAACTTTGCGGAGGCTGCCATGCCGCCAGTACAGGGCGTATAGGACTCTTTCACATCCAATCAGAAAGTTCTGTAGCCGCAGGAGTGCGCAGAATAGAAGCTGTAACGGGAAAAGCAGCAGAAGACAATTGCTATGTCATGCAAGATATGATAACATCTCTACGCGAATTGATGAACAGTGCAAAAGATTTACCTGCAGCTGTAAAAAAAGTCCTCGAAGATAATACAGAACTAAAAAAACAAGTAGCAGCATATATAAAGGAGCAAACAGACCAGATGGAAAAGACACTTCTGAAAACTGCGCAACTCGTAAATGGAGTAAAAGTTATCAAGAGCCTGATGCAAATGCCAGCTGAATCTGTAAAAGACTTGGTCTTTAAACTAGCCAACGATACGCAAGATAGCTTACTTTGCGTCATAGGAAGCACTTCGAATGGTAAGCCACTTTTAACAGTCATGCTAAGTAAAGACTTGGTAAATGAGCATCACTTAAATGCCGGTCAACTAGTACGTGAAGCTGCAAAGTTGATTCAGGGTGGAGGTGGGGGCGCACCACATTTCGCAACTGCCGGAGGCCGGAACGCTGACGGACTTAAGGCTGCCATTAACAAAGTTGTAGAACTGGCAAATCTGTAAAGAAAACAGTTCTTTTGATATAAAAGTTCGGGCACAATCATCAAAAATTGTGTCCGAACTTCTTATTAATTCATATTACAAATTCTATTAGTTTCCGGTAAAACTTAAAAATGTAAATTAGCACACTTATATAGCTTTATTTTATGAGATTTTTTCTCTTGAATAGATATTCTAAGTCACTAAATACAGTTACTTCTTGCACTTTACGGTAAAACTCCTTCAAATGAAATTCAGCAAAATCCTTCTTTCTATGGAAAGAACCAAAAGAGACACACAACTTTTTTGATGTCCTAATACCATTTATATTGGATGTACAGACGGTTTTACGCTAAATCGTACGTATTCTCGTAATGAGAACTTTTACTGGGCACCAATATAAAAATTCTATTTTTTCAGTTGTTAAAATTTTCTGAGTATACTGAAGATATAGAGCAAAAAAATCTCTCTAAGAAACTCTGATTATCCGGAAATACAAAAATCAGCAATAAGACCAACCTTTTTTACGGGTCTGAATTAAAGAATTAATTATTCTTTCAGAAGTCGACTAATAAAATTGTCCAAATCTTGGTCTAACCCTTTCATGAGTTCTTCACTTTCAATGATCATGGTGTTATCATCAACAAGATAAATTTCAGAGATAGTTTCGCGATTCTCATCCACTAAAACAAAGGAATATGGTTTCAGTAATGACAGAGATTCCATAGCGGCTTTGTGCTCCACTATACACTGATGGAGCGATTCGCGAACTCTATCATAGAAATTATCGTCTTGACAATCTATCCATTCATCAATAGTGTTTGAACAAATTTCATGGTCGTTGTCATCCAAAACGATCAGTTCACCTGTTTCCTGATTGGCCTGGAAGCTCAAATCAGTCATAGTTGTATTCTCTCCATCGGAAGGATATTTCCCGACTATCTCTTTCAGCAATTCATTTATTTGTACTGCTGTTTGGTTGCTCACTTTCATAACATCATGGTTAAGTTGTTTCAAATGTACAAAAAATCCTTATGATACAAACTATAAATCCACGAAAAAAGTTTTTTGGAATACGGAAAAACAAAAAAATCCTTGAAATAAAAGAAATATTCAACATATAGATGTTTTTCAGTAGCAAAAAAAAGAAGGCCAAAACAGTTTTGAATGCTTGGGCCTTCTTTCATACTAGTCTTTATGTATTCCAAATAGCTATCCTTTATCAAAAGAATAAATAGCGTTTATCAACCACTTTGCCATCAATATAAAGATCACTGGCAAAACTGGAAAGATTGCGAATGTGATTTTCCAACGCGGCCTGCTCTTGTTGAGCTTCGTTAAACGGCATAGACTGTTTGCTTTGGCCCATCACCTGATAAACATAGACTCCGTTACGGCCTTTTACAGGGCCCACGAAATCATGCATATGACGATTCCAGATGCTACCATTAATAGCAGGTTCGGTACCACCCGTAGCTTTCACGAAGGCCATACCATT
>JAQVXN010000166.1 GCA_028709135.1 Bacteroidaceae bacterium
TTTAAATTATCAGTTGTATCAGAAATAGAAGGGGCGAAGTCTCTATAAGCTGTGCAAAAAAGAAGTATGGCGTGCAAGGAAGTCAAACAATTACTAATTGGCTGAGAAAATATGGTACCTTTGACTGTGAAAATCAAACACCATCAAATATGCCTAAAAGTAAAGATTTGTCTCGTCTTAAATTAGGGTTCAGTTGGTAAAGTTTTGGATTTAACAATTTGCGGTTATTAGAAATCGCGTATTTAATGTTTCGGTCTCAGTTCATTACTTATTTAAGATAACTAAAGTAGAATCCAACTCAGAAAGAGTATTGATTCGTTTCTCATTAAAAATTTAGGTAATAAAAGATTCTAATGGGCTTCGCATCAGTCTGATAGCTGCGAATTTTAAATGTTTCAATTTACACTTTCTATTTCTTAAACAGCATTTTATAGGTCTGTACTTTAACCAGACAGAAATATTTTACCTCGTAGGGTCTTTGATATACTTGATACTTTTCTTTATTTGGCTGAAATTCTATTAGGATACAGTGTTCTTAATGAAATATTACTTCTTATTCTATGTGACGCGGTGCGTTTCTTTGGTGACGCGACGCGTTTTTTTCATGACGCACTGTGTTTCTTTGGTGACGCACTGCGTCATCAACTTTTATGGAGCAAGTAAAAATTCGTGAAACACAATTGAAGTAATTCTTTGAAAGCAACGAGTTTATTTTACGTTCTGAGCCCTGAATAGTCTGTAAAATCAAAATACTCAAACATGCTTTTAGGTAGGAACATGAACAGGATATCCTCATAGTCGATTGGTTTTCTTTGCATGAAGCAAAAGTAATTTTTTATAGATCATTCAAAAAGGAACAATTTGTTAAATCACCAGCTTTACCGCCTGAGCTCTTTTATCTGCATGAAATCTGTATCCATTTGTGTCACGATTTTGCTCAAGTGGTTTTCTATAACAGGTTTGTAGAACTAGAAAGCCGTGTATTTTTTAAATTTATGTTTTTTCTCAAGATGAATGCTTTGGGTCATTGTACGGGCATAACCTATGTAGACCAATGATTCCTGTATGCACAATTGACTGGATTCATACCAGAAACTGTAGTTGATGTGGACAGTACGATGATTCCTGTATGCCATAACGTTCGCAGATATGCCAACAAGGTCTTTAAAGGATTTGCCACAGACGGAAAAGAAACGATGGATGGTGTCATAGTTTTGAACTTCATTTACCTGTAACAGTACGAGAGAAATGATCTCCTTTTGTCTCACGGGAGCTAATGTGGATGATCGGAGTGACATCGTTTGGAATGTTCTGACGAAAGATTTATATGGTAAGTTGTTCGCTGGCAGAGGATACATTTCACAAAATCTTTCTGACTTTCTTTTTGCTGATGGGGTTAATTTAGTTACGCGACCCAGATCTAATATGAAAAACAAATTGTTGCCTTTTGGAGATAAAATCATGTTGCACAAAATGCACAAAAAGGTATATCATTGAATATATTCATGATAGCCTCAAAAATACAGCTCAGATTGTACATCTCAGACACCGTTCTATCAATAATTTCATCTTGAATCTTGTTTCTGCTGTTACTCCATATTGCTTTTCAGACAACAAGCCACAACCTCTTTGCGGATATGAAATTGTTCAAACTAATCAACTCTCGTTCTTCTAAGTTCTTATCCAGAACTCAAGTAATCATATTAAAACAGGCGTTTTTACTGGAAGATTATCAGGTAGATATTCAAACAATGAAATTAATTGTAAAAAATGCTGTACGTATTTACAACACTAAAAGACCTCATTGGTCCCGTCACATGAAAACTCCTCAAGAAATCCGTTAGCAGAACGATTTAGAAATAAAAACGTATAAAAGACTGAGAGTAGCAAGGCGCCCTTGCTACTCTCAGATAAAATAGATATTTGTTTTATAAACCTGTAGCGTTATTTAGGATTAGTCAATAGAATTAGAAACCTAAATCAATTTCATCATCTCCGCCTCCATTTTTCTTGCCAATTTTTTCAGTTGAAATTCTTTTATTGTGGATATGCGTATGCGCGCTGTCACCTTCATTTGTGACGTCAATAGTATCTTCTGTTATGGAATCTGGAAGTTCTTTGACTTTGCGATGATAGTTATCGCAGGTATAGCATCCATATGGAATATCTTCTGTTGGCTTTTTGAATTTTTGTTGGTATTTTTTGAAGTGTGGATCACTGAGAACACTTTGGATAAAATATCCAAAAATTGGTAGTGCAGTACGGCTACCTTGTCCTAAAGCGCCTGTGCGAAAATGAATGCAACGATATTCTCCACCTACCCAAGCACCGCCAACGAGACCAGGTGTTACACCTACATACCATGCATCTGAATGGTTGTTTGAAGTTCCTGTTTTACCTCCAAAATCAGTGGTATGGTTGAATTGTCTGACATATGACCAAAGAGGCATTGATGTGGCTCCTGATTCGCTAAGTCCGGCACGCAGCATTTGTTGCATGAGGAATGCGGTGCGGTATGGAACTGCTTGAGTAGCCTCTTCGTTATCTTCTTTCTCATTATAGATGACATTTCCGTCTCGATCCACTACTTTTGTTACTAGAATAGGTTCCTTTTCTTTTCCGTCGTCATCAATAGTTGCGTATGAGTTGACTAGCTGAATCAGGCTGACATCGGAAGAACCCAGACTGAGAGAAGGTTCGTTGTCAAGTGGAGAATGAATGCCCATGGCATGGGCCGTTTTAATAATATTGGGGATGCCAACTTCCATTCCAGTTTTTACGGCTATGCTGTTCACACTTTGAGCAAAAGCGGCGCGTAATGTCATGGAATCCCCGGTAAAATAACCATTTGCATTGTGTGGGGCCCAAAGAACTTCTTTCTTTTTGCGTTTATCGTAAACCTGCATGCCGACATAAGAGTCGGTACGTTTATCACAGGGCGTAAGTCCTTGATTCATGGCCTCTGTATAAACAAAGATTTTGAAAGTAGAACCCGGTTGACGCATTGCGGTTACTTTGTCGTACTTCCACGATTGGAAATTGATGTCGCCCACCCACGCTTTGATGTGGCGCGTATCTGGCTCCATGACCACAAAACCTGAGTGCATAAATTTTACCATATAGCGAATGGAATCCATGGTGCTCAGTATGGCTTTTTTAGGCCCGGCATAATCAAAAAGGGTTACTTCATGAGGTTTATTCAAATAATAGTTAATGGAATCCGGATTGGTTTTGTATTTGTTTTGCAAGTAACTGTAAACAGGTAGTTTTTGAGCGATGTCTTCAATAAAATGTGGTACAATTTTGTGATTTTCGTCTTGCCATGGATCTTCATTCCCCCAATGGCTTTTAAAGCGTTGCTGGATGGTCCGCATTTGTTTGTTAACGGCATCTTCAGCATATTGCTGCATTTTAGAATTCAGTGTGGTGTAAATTTTTAGGCCATCAGAGTATAAATCCACGTCAATACTTTTTTTCTGGAAAATATCTTTCAGATATTTGGCAACTTCCTGGCGGAAATAAAGTGCTTTGCCGTCATAAACATTCTCCACACTGAAATTAAGTTGAATGGGTAACGCGGTGAGAGAATCGCATGCTGCGCGTGTCAGGTCGTTATGAGTTCTTAAATTATTTAATACGATGTTACGACGTTCCAAACTACGTTTTGGATTGATTTTAGGATTATAGGACGAAGTGGCTTTAAGCAGTCCTACAAGAACCGCACATTCTTCTGTTTTGAGTTTTGCCGGAGTGGTGTTAAAGTAAGTTTTTGCTGCCGTCTTAATGCCGTAGGCACTGCTGCCGAAATCCACCGTGTTGACATACATTGTGAGAATGTCCTTTTTATTATAGAAAAATTCCAGTCCAATTGCGAGAATCCATTCTTTGCTCTTCATGATAACCATTTTTACTCCTGGAATTTTGCCTAGCAGTCCCGTAGAATATTGTGAGCGGGTACGGAACATGTTTTTGACCAATTGTTGAGTAATGGTAGATGCTCCGCGGGCGTTTCCGTGAAGCATATCTTTTGCGGCGGAAAAGAGGCCTTTGAAGTCTACTCCATGATGCTGATAGAAACGTTCATCCTCCGTGTCAATCAAGGTTTTATAGAACATGGGGTTTACGTCTTCATATTTAATGGGGGAACGGTTTTCATTAAAATATTTGCCGATGAGAACACTGTCCTCTGTGTAAATTTCAGAGGCCTCATTGTTCTCTGGATGCATAATATTATGAATAGACGGCGATTTGCCGAAAAGCCAGAAGAAATTGAAATAAACGGCAAATGTGTAAATGATAATAAAAACGATAAAGGATGCGATTCCTACGAGTAGTTTTTTGTACCAAGGGGCTCCAATATAAAGTCCTTTATACCATGCCCAAAAATGTTTGAGCTTATTGGCTATGTATTTCAGAAATTGTTTAATCTTCTTCATGTTGTCAATTGAATCTAAGTACAATCTTAATAAAAGATTACACGCATTATTTGGGGCCAAAATTACGCATTTTGGAGCGGATTCGGCGTCTATAGTGAATATTTTTTATGAGTAGGAGAAAAAAACAAGCAATTACAACTGTAATAGAGGGTATTAATATAAAGAATAATTAGGGAAGAAGAGTTTTTAAACGTTGTATGAATTTGAAAAGAAATTCAAAATGTAAAGGTGAAGAGATGTTGTATGGGCAAAAAGTACTACCTTTGTAAAGTGTTAAAATGAATCTAATGAGACAAAAAATGATGAAATGGCTTTTAGGCGCGTTTGTCTGCGCCGCTTCTCTTGGTGCGAATGCTGAACTCTATGATACGTACAGCGACACGTGGGTTTGCACGGACGGTTTGGGACGTCAAGTGGCTTATGCGGGTAATGGGGTTTCCCGTACGAAGATTGACACAACTGTAAATATAGGTATGTTTTACTATATTTGGCACGGACAGCACGGTGATGAAATCAAGGACATTACGAATTTACTTGCTGCAGACCCTGTCAATCCTCATTGGGGTGCTGTGGGGCAATTTCATTGGGGTGGAAAACCAGAATTAGGTTATTATAAAGGTGGTGACAATTACATCATAGCGCGTCACATGCAGATGTTAATGGATGCCGGTATCGATTTTTACTTTTTTGATGTGACGAATGCTTTCACTTACGATGATAATGTAAAGGCCGTGATGCG
>JAQVXN010000167.1 GCA_028709135.1 Bacteroidaceae bacterium
AATATAACTACCTTTGCACTCGCTATCGAGAACGATTTGCAATGCGAACGGTGTGGTAGTTCAGTTGGTTAGAATACCTGCCTGTCACGCAGGGGGTCGCGGGTTCGAGTCCCGTCCATACCGCAAAATAAAGCTCTAAGTAAGTTATTATCAACTGCTTGGAGCTTTTTCTTTTTGATTAGGGGCGAAATAAGGGGCGACTTTTGATTTTGCATCAACTATTTGATTTATTGGTATTTGGATTATTTTTCTTCGCAATAAAGTTTTGGAGATATTTTTCTAATCACAGAAACTTTACTAATTTAGCCCATGATTAAGCAATAAAGCGAACGAATTATGAAGCCATTTTCAGTAAGAGCGTGCATAAGGACTGATAAGCCAGCATTAAAGAACGGCAAATATCCCATCTATTTACGAGTTCGGGTGTCGGGAAGTGAAACCAAAATCCCGACTGGGTACGAAGTCGAAAAAAGTCTTTGGGATTCCAAGCTTCAACTTCCTAAGAAAAACCCTCTCCAAAATGTACTCAAAAAAGAAATAGATAGTTTGGAAACTTATCTGCTTACAGAGCAAAGTACAGGCGGAGAAATATCTATCAACCTTGTAAAAGACTTCTTTGCCGGCAAGAAGAAAATTAAGCCTGAACATGAATCCTTTTACGACTACTATCTGAAATTCGTAGAAGATAAGAAAAGAGAAGGCAAGGCTCACGATACTATCAGAATCTACAACGGCACATACAAAATTCTGAAAGAGTTTGCTCCCAAACTTAAAATATCCGATATTACTCTTCGCTTTGTACAAGACTTCGATGCTTATCTTCGGGATAAGAAAGGAAATGAAGATGGAGGTCGGGAAAACAAGCATAAGAATATACGAGCCGTCATACTGGATATGCTCAAACATGATATAGCCGTAAAGAATCCATACGCAAAATTTAAGATGCCGAGAGCAAAGATTAGAGAGGTGTATCTCGAATTTGACGAGCTAATGGCGTTACGGGATTTAAGACCTAAGTTCGAGGCAGGAGCAACGAAAAGAATCGTGCTACAAATGTACCTTTTCGGTTGTTATACAGGTTTACGGTTTTCGGATATTATAGACCTAAAATGGTCTCACGTTAATTTAGACACCAATCGAATAAAAAAAGTACAAGTCAAGACAGGAGACCCAGTTACGGTTATTATTGAGCCTTGGGCAAGGTCTATCCTTTTAGAATTTAGCAATAGCAAAAAGAATGTCGGTACAAATAAGCCAGTTTTCAAAACTTTGTCAGAGCCAACCGTAAATCGGAATCTGAAAATATTGGCAGAAATGGCTAACATTCACAAGGTCATTACATTTCACACCTCACGCCATACTTTCGGAACGTTAAATATTCTCGAAAATCCTGACAAAGTCCTTCTCGTTTCAAAGCTCTTGGGTCATGCCGATATTAAAACAACAATGATATATTTTAACGATACTGATAAACTGATAGACGACCACGCAAAGAATGGTAGCCAGATTTTTAGTAGCAATAATTCTAAATCTTCAAAAGAGTAATTAGCAACAAAGAATAAATGATATAAAATCCTTTCCCTTAGGGGTTAGCTTGTCTTCTAAGGCATGAATAGGATGACCATTGGTTTGCAATTTTGATAATGAGGCATTATCAGCAATAAGTCTATTACTTTCAAGGTAGTATATGCTTTCTGCAATATCTTCTTTTGATGCGTTTAATAATTCACCCAACATATCTATAAAAAAGTATGTTCTGGTATGGGTAATCATATTCCTATATCCAGGCGTTGGAGCGTTAGGGTCTTTTATCTTCTCCCCGTTTTGCCGATTGAATTTTGACGGGTTTTGAAGAACTCGTAGGATTAACAACTCTAAACCATTCATTTGCTCTAATATCCTCAAATATTTTTCCGTTTTATCATAGCTACACCCTTTTGCGATAATACTATTGAGCAAAATATTTCTGAACAAGACTCTCTTCTCCTCTCTACGTTCATTTACAATATGCTTGGCGGTTTGCTCAAATACATCGAGAAAATCAGGTTGATTGACATATGATTCATTGATTTGCTCTTTAATCTTTTGGACTTCCGTTTCCAAAGCAAGATAAAACTCCTCAAGCCGTTCATGCTTTCTTTTGGCTTGGATTGCTTCTATATCTGACCAAACGGAAGTTAAAGTACCTCCAAGTACAGGTATCATTGCCGTGATACCTTTAATCGCTACTACTCCTTTTTCAATAATGTTCTCTTTCTTCATATCTCTATATATGCCCTCTTAGGGCTTTTATCTGCCTTTTACAATACTTTTCTCTCGAACGCAAAGCCGAATAAGCCCACGAGGGCGAAAAGCGAAATTTCGGCATAAAAACGCTTGAGCGAAAATTTGCGTCAAAATTTACTTCGTAAGCCCTCTTCTAAGGCTTCGTTTCACTCAGCCTTAGAAATACGCCCACCCTCCAATAATTTAGGAGCCTTATAAAGCCAGCATCACATTTCGGTACCCCTACTATCGTTTACCGAGATTAAAGCTCAACGAAGGGTAAACAATATACTGTATCCTCAATCCATAAGCCTTTGCGTTTAGATTACCACAAGGGCTTTATATTATCTGGGTCGTGCTTTGCGTTTCAACTCCGATTACAGAAACTTATCTTTGTTATTCTCTGTTATTCTTTGCGTTTCGATTGTATATTACTACTGATATGCCCAATTCGCAATAGCATCCAATTATACAAGGGTTGTTCTGTACATTCCTTATTGTATTTCAATATTCCCCAAATATAAAGGAGCAAAATTCTCGCAGTTAATACAACCGCCCAATATATGGGGTATTATATATATTGTTATACTATGTATTATAATTCTTCTTTATTAATATCGTCTGCTTGCTTGAAGAGAATTTTGGATAAAGCATTTATGTCAAGATTTTCTTCTTTTCTTTTTATCCTCCTCAAATCTTTCAAAATATCAACTTTGAATTTATTGGTATTGTACTTCCGAAGATTATTGAATTGAAAAATGACTTCCAATGCTTCGTTTAACAATCGACTTCTTGCACTTGCCGTACTTCTTCTTAAGCAATTGACTTCAAATGACACGAAACCATCTACTTCTAAAACACGAGCTATCATATATTGCTTTGAAGTCATCTCTTTACTCATCACAAGTTTGTTCAACAAAACAACCCGACTTAATTCTTTCGTCCAAAAAGTGTATAAATGAAGATAATTATCCAAAATATCTCCGATAGTCTTGACATGAGCCATATCCTTGTTAATGAAAGATTGCTTATCAAACATATCAAATTCCAATCTGAAGAAATTGTAATCTTTATCGGCAAGTGCTTTGAATGCTTTTTCTTTTGCCTTCTGGTCGTACTTCCCTTTTTTTCTATTCTTATCTAACAGTTCTTGGGCTTTGTCGTACATCTTCAATTCCATATCTTCTCCTATGAAGCCGACAGTTTCGCAAGCGAAATTATATCTTTTGAAAGTAGAGTATTTTACAATCATCGGAACAAGTTGCACCGCAGGAATACGTGGCCTGATAATCAAGCCTATTTCGCATTTGGTAAAAGTGGCTTTGCGAAATTCATCAATAGATATACCCAGAGCTTTCGATATTTTCAAGAAGGCTTTATTGGCTGATTTTTCTGTCAAATCTAAAAGGGAAAAACCTCCAAAATACCATTTGCGAATACTATTCTCAATAACAAGTTCTTGTCTTTGAGGTTTATACTTCAACAAAAGATAAATTTCCTTTTCCTCTCCTTCGTGATTGTACAATCTATAAACCTCACTATTATATGACTTTCCTTGTAATTCACAGTTTCTGAAATGCCCTTTGAACCTTCGGAGTGTTATTTTGATATTGTCAATCATCTTCTTTCCGCTTTCTGATTTGCTATATACTCCTCAATATCTTTCTTGTTAAACATGACGCTTTTTCGCCCGTCAATCTTCACATAAGGGAAATTGTCATACATTCTCATTCGATAAAGAGTAGAAGCCGAAATTTCAAGCATACTGCACACATCTTTTGAAGAAAGCAAATCGGTTGAGTTTTTCTCAACTTTTTTTTCTTTCTTTATTTCTTTGAGTGTCAGGGTAGCTATTTGGGTCTGAATATCAAACAACTTTTCAGTCATAACAAGAATCCCCTTTTGATAGGCTTTTTGTCGCTTGATTAATTTTTGAATTTCATTGACTTCTTTCATGAACAGAATTTTCCTCAAGTTATATCGGTCAAAGATAATCATTATTTGAGAACTGACAAAGAAAAAGACGACCCAAAAGCCGTCTTCCTCAAATAAATATAGATATTTGATTGTTTATTGCATTCTGCATTGATAGGTAATACTTCCGATTTGATTTCCTGCGGAATTGGAGTTGCTAAATGTACTTTTTAATGCAACATTCAGAAAAGCCTCTCTTATAGAATTATTTGTAATAGTAGTTCCCTTACTCAATATTTTAGCATCGACAACCTTGCCTTCGGGATTTACTTCTATCTCAATAACAACTCTTCCTTCTTCAAATTCGTCTTTCAGAGAGGGATAAGGCAAACTTTTTGCTGTTCTTCCTGCAATGTTATACGAAACATTGCTTTGGGCAGCCCCAACACTCGATTGAGATATTTTAATTTGATTATTTGCTTCAAGTTTCGCTTGCCTTTCATACTCCATTCTTCTTGATTCTACCTCTCTTCGCTCCGCTTTTCCATTTTCGCTTCTTTTCTCAAGTTCCACTTTGGGACTTTCCTCTTTGGATTGGATTATTTGAGATTTAACACCGCCGACTAACTCTGATAGGTCACAATATATTTGCTCCGTTTTAGTATTAACCATGTACAGATTTACAGTTTTAGCCAAGATATTATTTTGCGCCCACGGAAATTCGGGGTGCTTCTCTGACGAAACTTTATTTAGTTCTACAACAAACAACAAACAAGTTGAACAGTATGGATTAGACATATCTTCTTCAATCTTCAATGCTAAATCTTCATCTGCAATAGGTATCTGTATATATTGATAAGCATAGAGTTCGTTATTGTACTCTCTCGTTCTTTTGATATTCAGTTTATTAGTAGGAAAAGTCGTACAGATATTTTTCCCAAACCCTATATATCCAGGTTGGTTTGTACGTTGCCAGTCCAAGACACCAATACGAA
>JAQVXN010000002.1 GCA_028709135.1 Bacteroidaceae bacterium
ACGACGATACTTTGAATCTTTTCAAGGAGATAGTTCGTGCAAACGCACTAAATCGTGTTCATATTGGTCTTGATTATTTTGATGCCAGCATTAATCGTATTGGTGCATATCTAGTTGGTACGCGTTCAGCTCAAAAATGTATCTTAAGTGCCTTATTAGAGCCTAACAAAATGCTTCGTGACTATGAAGACAACGGCAAGTTATTTGAGCGTCTTGCTCTGCTTGAGGAAGCAAAAACCCTGCCGATGGGAGCTGTTTACGATTATTTCAACTTAAAGAATAACGTTCCTGTTGGTGAAAATTATATTTCGTCAGTTGATGAGTATGAAAAAGAAGTAACCTCGAAGAGAGTTTAGTAAAAACCTTTTCGCAAGTAGTGCCATATTTAAATATGGCTTACTTGCGATTTTTTTAAAATAAAAATGGAAATATTTCTAGGTTTACTTATTATAGCTATAGGTGCTTTCTGCCAATCAAGTAGCTATGTTCCTATTAATAGGATTAAGCAATGGAGTTGGGAATCATATTGGATTGTTCAGGGCGTTTTTGCTTGGCTTCTATTTCCTCTTTTAGGAGCATTACTTGCAGTTCCTCAAGGCGCATCATTGTTTGAAGTTTATGCGGAGCATCCGACCGATACTTTGTTAACTATTTTCTTTGGAGTTTTATGGGGTGTAGGAGGTCTTACTTTTGGTCTTAGTATGCGCTATTTGGGAGTAGCTCTTGGACAAAGTATCGCATTGGGAACCTGTGCAGGACTTGGAACTATTCTGACACCCGTATTTACAGGGAAGACAGATAGTTTAACAGCTCCCGTTATTGTTGGAGTCGTTATTACCCTTATTGGTATTGCTATTATTGGTATTGCCGGTGCAATGAAATCCTCCAGTTTAAGTGAAGAAGAAAAGAAAAAGGCTGTCAAAGATTTTAATTTCACAAAAGGCATTATTGTGGCTTTGTTAGCTGGCTTTATGAGTGCTTGTTTCGCTATCGGTTTGGGTTTTGGAGAAAACTTGAGTTGGGCAAGTACAAATCCTATTTTTAAGACTTTACCAGCTACTTTCATGGTAACTCTTGGCGGCTTCTTGACAAATGCAGTTTACTGCTTTTATCAAAACAGTAAGAATAAGACATGGGGAGACTACAAGAAAACTTCCCTTTATGTCAATAACATACTATTTTGTGCACTTGCCGGAGTTCTTTGGTACAGCCAATTCTTTGGATTGAGTTTAGGCAAAGGCTTTTTGGCTGGTTCAACAGTTCTATTAGCATTCTCATGGTGTATATTGATGGCTCTAAATGTTACATTTAGTAATGTATGGGGAATTATCTTGAAAGAATGGAAAGGCTGTTCTGTAAAAACTATTGTTGTATTGTCGGCAGGTTTGTTAGTATTAATTATCTCATCTTTCTTGCCACAATTATTAGGATAAAACATTAAAATAAAACATGTTGAAATCAATCTTAGAAGGTCGTCCAGCCTTAAAAAAAGAAGTGGACAAAGTTGCAGAAGTTGCTGGTTATCTCTGGCAAAATGGATGGGCAGAACGTAATGGTGGTAATATTACTATTAATATTACAAATTTTGTTGATGATGAAATCAAATCCTTGCCAGCAATAAGTCCTGTAACTCCTATTGGTGCTACTCTTACGCATTTAAAGGGACAATACTTTTTTTGCAAGGGAACGAATAAAAGAATGCGCGACTTGGCTCGCTGGCCCATGGATAACGGCTCTGTAATTCGTATTTTGGATGATTGTGCAAACTATGTTATTATTGCTGATAATCCAGTAAAACCAACGAGTGAGCTCCCATCTCATCTTACGGTTCATAACCATCTTATTGAAGAAGGTTCTCCATATAAAGCTACATTACACACTCACCCTATTGAGCTTGTTGCAATGAGTCATTCTCGTAAATTTTTGGGAAAGGATGTATTGACGAATATTTTATGGAGTATGATTCCTGAAACAAAAGCTTTTTGTCCACTAGGTTTAGGAATAATTCCTTATACCTTGCCTGGATCTGTCGAATTAGCAGATGGAACCTTGAAACAATTAGATGAATACGATGTAGTACTTTGGGAAAAGCATGGTGTTTTTGCCAAAGGAGTGGATATAATGGATGCTTTTGACCAAGTTGATGTGCTTACAAAAAGTGCAAAAATTTATGTAAATTGCATGGCAATGGGGTTTGCACCAGAAGGCATGACGAAAGAACAAATGGCTGATATGACTCGTGCTTTTAATTTACCAAAATAGTTAGGCCTTTATAATGCACATATGTTCTAAAAGGAATTGTCAGTGCACCATAAAAATTATGAGGATGTGTTCAAATCAGCACATCCTCATTTTTCTGTTCAGTCGGTAAAGTTAGGGATTTAACAAAACGTAGTTATTAGAAATCGCCCATTTAATGCTTCCGTCGGACTTCATGACTTATTTCAAGATAACTAACGTAGAATCCAACTCAGAAAAAGGATGGATTCGTTTAGCATTAAAAATTTAGGTTATAACAGATTCTACGGGCCTCCACATCAATCTGCCACCACGAATTTTAAATGTTTCAATTACATGCCCTATTTTTAAAGCAGCATTATATCGGTCAGGACTTTAAACAGGCAGAAACTTTTTACCTCGTAGGGTCTTTGATACACTTGATACATTTCTTTATTTGGCTGAAATTCTATCAGGATATTGCGTTCTAAATGAAAGGTTACTTCTCATACTATATGACGCGGTGCGTTTCTTTTGTGACGCGACGCGTTTTTTTCATGACGCACTGCGTTTCTTTTGTGACGCACTGCGTCACAAACTTTGATTGAGCATGTAAAAATTGGGGAAACACGATCAAATCAATTCTTTGAAAGCAACGAGTTTATTTTACGTCCTGAGCACTGAATCGGAACAATTTGTTAAATCCCCAACTTTACTGACTGAGCCCTTTTTTCTTTTGACATTATTGATGCCCGTAAAATTTTTGTTTCAATTTAGTTGTCGCTAAAGTTATCTTTAGCCCAATTACGGACACAACATTTTATCTTCCTGATTTTTTAATCAAGAAAAGAGAGTGTTCACTTACTTCATTTTGATATACTCTCCTAAATTATAAGAGAAAATTATATTAATTTATTTGTTCGCTTATCGGGAATAATAATCTGAGGCTTAAATGTTTTCGCTTCTTCAAATGGCATCATCGCATATGACATGATAATGATGATATCTCCGACCAAAACCTTACGTGCGGCTGCACCATTAAGACAAATACATCCGGATCCACGTTCCCCCTTAATAATATAAGTTTCAAAGCGCTCACCATTATTATTGTCGACAATATAAACATGTTCTCCAGCAATCATCCCGCACGCATCCATTAAATCTTCATCAATCGTAATACTACCGACATAATTCAAATTAGCATCGGTAACATGAACGCAATGAATTTTCGATTTTAAGACTTCAATGAGCATTTCTTATTTTCCTAAATGATTATTTATATCTTATATTATCTATGAGTCGAACAGGTGTTTTTCCACAAAAAACAGTGATACATCCTACAATGGATTTACTTTCGTTCCAATCATTTACAGATAGTAAATTGTCTCCATCAACAATTTCATAGTATTGAACTTTCAATCCATTATATTTGTTTATCGTATTAACAACATATTTCTGAGTCTCAGCAACTGTATGGCTTTTTGCGTAGTCCTGACTTGCAAACAATGTTTTTGAAATGTGAACAGCTAAATGACGTTCTTCTTCCGAAAGAAGTGCATTGCGACTACTCAATGCAAGTCCATCTGGCTCTCGAACAATAGGACAAGAGCATATTTGGACTGGTATTTTTAAATCATTTACCATGACTTTGATTACAGCTATTTGCTGAAAATCCTTTTCTCCAAAATAAGCTTTGTCTGGTTTAATTGCATAGAAGAGTTTACTTACAATTTGACAAACACCATTAAAGTGACCGGGACGCTGTGCGCCTTCCATAACCGTATCAACAGGAGGATAATTGAAAGCACGCGTATCAGGTTCTGGATACATCTCACTTACTGAAGGATAAAAAACATAATTTGCGCCCAACTTTTCTAATAGACTACAGTCAGACTCAAAAGTACGAGGATAATGGAGCAAGTCATTCTTATCATTAAACTGCGTAGGGTTAACAAAATCACTGACAATAGTAATATTGTTCTCTTCAATACTTCTACGAACTAAAGAGGCATGACCTGCATGGAGAGCACCCATAGTTGGAACAAGTCCGATTTTTTCCTTATTGAGGCGTGCATTTGCAAGCTTTTCATCCAAATCTCTAATTGTCCTAATAATTTCCATTTTATAGTTTATTATTCCTTTGGGGTTGCAAAATAACACTTTTATTTTTACATAGGTAGTAAATTCACGTTTAAAAACTTCAGCTATTTAAATCTTTTAAAATAAGAAATTCCACAAGTCTATTTTTTTTCGTACCTTTGCATAATAAAGAAATAATCATGACCACGAAAAAAGTTTTGTTCATTTGCCAAGCCATTACGCCTTATGTTCCTCAAACGGAGCTTTCACTAATGGGTAAGGATGTGCCTCAAGCCATACAAGACATGGGGAGCGAAATTCGCACATTTCTCCCAAAGTGGGGAAATATTAATGAGCGACGGAATCAACTTCACGAAGTTATTCGCCTATCTGGCATGAACATTATTATAGATGATACAGATCACCCATTAATTATTAAGGTAGCCACATTGCAAGTTGCTCACATGCAAGTATATTTCATTGACAATGAAGATTACTTTCAAAAACGTTTGATAACATGTGACAAAAAAGGAAATGAATATTCCGATAATCATGAAAGAGCTATTTTTTATGCCCGTAGTGTATTGGAAACAATTAAGAAACTTAGATGGTATCCTGATATCATCCATTGCCAAGGTTGGATTTCAGCTGCTGTACCTTTCTATATTAAGACTGCATATAAGGAAGATCCCCCGTTTGCACATACCAAGGTTATTTATTCTTTGCATGATGAGATGCTGACGGCTTCTATTCCAGACAATTTTAAGAATTGCTTGGCTTTTCGCAATATCACACCCAAAGTTATTGATAGTTTTAAACTTGAAATGAAAGAACCAGATGATTTTCCAAAGTTTGCTATTAATTTTTGTGATGGTATTATTGCTGGAAATAGTAAAGTCAAACCAGAATTACTTGATTTTGCTCGTTCAAAAACGATACCAGTACTAGATTATATTGAAGAGAGCGATGTCTCTCAGCGTTATGCTGATTTCTACGATTCAATTTTGGAGAAGTAACTACATTAATACTCATTATTTAAATTTTCTTCCTGATGAATTACATCTGCAAGAACTCTATAAAAATATTAGGAGCAGCATTCCTCTGCCTATGCATTTTCTCATGTGATGATAACACCGATACATTCGGAGGTTCTGTAATTCCATCTTCAGATGGAACATCTGTTTCACAATCTGTTTATCAGGTGCTTACAAAATCGCTTCGAGTAGATTCTCTGGTAGCTACTTCGAGTGATTGTTATCTTGGTCGGGTGACTGATCCAGAAACAAATGCAACAACGACATGTAATTTTTTGGCTCAATTTTATTGCCTAGATAATTATTCTTTTCCTGATTATTCTAAAATTAATAAGATAAACGGTTTGCCTGTTGCTGATTCTGTTGAAATGCGTTTATATATAAAATCTTATTACGGTGATTCTCTTAATTCAATGAAAATCGGTGTTTATGAGTTGGATTCCAATAAGATTATGAGCGAAAATGATACCTACTATACAAATACTGAACCTGATAAATATGTTAGCAAATCACCTGATGCTATTCGAAAAGAGATTTCCTTTGCTGTGGCAGATTTATCTTTACCTGACAGTTTGAGGTATTCATCATCATACAACAAGAATATTCGAATTAAATTACCTGTTAGTTATGGCTCAAAAATTATAAATGAGTATTATAAACATCCTGAATATTTCGCGAATTCCTATAATTTTATTCATCATGTTGTTCCAGGCTTTTATTTCAAAGTAATCTCAGGAAATGGTACGATTGTTCATATTGATGTTTCTTCTTTAAGCGTCTATTTTAAATATACACAAAAAGATTCTACTTTAACAGGGATTCAACGAGTTGCTGCTACAGAAGAAGTTCTTCAAAATAATTATGTTGATAATCAGAATACTGATAATTTGCTTAAAGCAACAGATTATACATATTTAAAAACTCCTGCCGGTATTTTTACTGAAGCAACACTGCCTATTGATGATATTTATGAAAATCATTTGAATGACTCCGTCAACAGTGCAAAAATTGTTTTTAAACGCTATAATAATACTCTTATTGATACGTACAATCTTCCTACCCCTAATTATCTTCTTATGATTTTGAAGTCCGATATGAATTCCTTCTTTCAAAACCATAAAGTTCCAGATAGTTATAAAAATTATTATACTTCTTTCGACCAAAGTTATAATTCATATACATTCTCTAATATTGCCAATTTGATTTCTTATTTAAAAAGATTACGAGACAACGGTGCTGGTATTTCTTATACAGATTCAGAAACTTCAAGACGAGCAAAAATTGCGGATTGGGAAGCAAAAAATCCAGAGTGGAATAAAATTGTTTTAGTTCCAATATCAACCGAAAATAGTTCTCTCGGTGCGATTACTGCAGTGCACAATGATTTCAGTTTGGGAAGTACAAAACTTGTGGGAGGTGAAAACAATCCTATTAATATTTCCATAGTGTATAGTCATTTTAATAGATAGGATTGGATAAGTGATTAAATGTTGACTCGTTTTTACATGTTCATTTAAAAATGGATTCTTATGAAAATCTATGGCAAACGTTTTGAATAAAAAGAAGTTCGTAGATTATGATGATGGAGATATTTTTGTTGTCACTGATGTGAACAAAATTCTTTTGGAAGATTTTGATTCCATTTGCTTAAACAAGATTATTGTATTTGTTTGTTCTGCTGGTCAAATGTCTGTTGAGCTTAATGGTAATGCTCTTGTTGTAATTCAACATGAAGCGCTTATATGCTATCCAGAAATTGTTATTAGCAATCTTAATCTTGAGAATGACTGTAAATGTTTCGTTTTTGGTTTTTCTGTACATGCCATAGAAAATGCGTTTTATGCAAATGAACGTATTTTGCAGAGAATTTTTGATGTTTCTCAATATCCTGTGATTCACTTAAAAGAAGACGAAATGTTTATGATGTATCATTTTGCTGAAATTGCTAGAATTAAAATTGCTCAGGCTAGTCATTTATTCCAAAAACGAATGATGCATGCTCTTTTACAGGCTATTCTATATGAATTTTTCAATATTATAGATCGATATTTTACAGTACCTGTTCAGACCAACATGAATAGTAAGGTCCAACTTTTTCGGAGATTTATTGAATTACTTGGTCTATGTAATGGACAACTCCGTACCGTGGCCGATTTTGCTAATGAATTATGTATTACTCCAAAATATCTTTCTTCTGTTGTAAAGATTAGTAGTGGCAAAACTCCACTGAAATGGATACACCTTTATACAACAAACATTATAGTTCAACAGCTTCGTTACACTGACAGGAGTATCAAGGATATCTCAAACAGCCTTGGATTTCCAAGCCAAGCTTTTTTCGGTAAATTTGTTAAGATACACTTAGGGATGTCTCCAAAAAAATACAGAGATCATTTTCATAATGAATAATGATCTCTGTATTATAAATTGTTGAATGGAAAACGATGCTCTATCCTTTTTTACTTGATTTGCGTTTCTACTCCCGTAATTGTAAATTTTCCCTTTAATGGTAAATTTACAGAAGACGGGCCAACCATAACTTCAAAATCTCCCGGCTCAATTACTCGTTCCATTTTTGCATTAGAAAGAGATAAACATTCTGGACGTATTTTCATTGAAACACTTTTTGTCTCTCCTTGTTTTAAATGTACTCTTTGGAAACCTGCAAGACGTTTCTCGTATGTCGTTACCGAACTTACTATATCTCGAATATATAATTGTGCAATCTCATCACCCTCGCAGTCTCCAGTATTAGTAATTTTAAATGTCACTTCTACACTGTCATTAGCTGCCGCTTGTTTGGGTGTAATTGTTAGATCCGAATATTTAAAAGATGTATAGCTCATTCCTTCGCCAAAATACCATAAGGCACCATTTACTCTCGTTTGGTTCCCATTCATACCAGGTTTTGTCCCCCCATCTGAGTTAGCGGCAGGTTTAGTAGGATAATTAAAAGGTATTTCCCCTACTGTTTTTGGAATTGTTACGTTTAGTTTTCCACTTGGATTATAAGCTCCGCTTAAAATATCAAATATTGCTTGCCCGCCGTGTGCTCCAGGATACCATGATTCTAGAATTCCTTTTACATGTTTTTTTGCCCAATTGATAGATAACGGTCGTCCATTTATTAGTACCAGAACAACGGGTTTTCCTGTTTCACAAACTGCTTCCATCAAATCTTCCTGACGACCAGGTAAATCAATACTTGTACGCGATTTACTCTCTCCACATGTTCGTAACCCTCCTCCTAAAACCAAAATAACAGCATCACTGGATTTTGCCAGATTAACTGCGTTCAATATTTCTGTTTTTTCCTCTTGATCTAAAGGTTCATGAAGGACTTCCGATTCTGGCCAATTTTTGTCTACAAGATCACAACCTTTTTCATAAGCTACTTCACATTTTCCTTTTAGATTATTCTTTATTCCATTATAGACTGATGTCACTTCAACGGCCTGTGGTCCATAATGAGCTACTGCAAAATCAGTGGCATTGCCGTTCGGTCCAATCACTGCCACTTTTTTCATTTTTGAAAAATCAAAAGGTAGTATGTGGTCTTCGTTTTTTAAAAGGACCATACATTCACGTGAGGCTTGTAATGCAGTTTTATTATTTTTGGGGCTATTTACTTCAATATCTGCTTGCGATAAATTTGTTTGATAAGGGTGATCAAAAAGCCCAACTATAAATTTAACACGCAATACGTCGCGTACCCTGCTGTTTAACGTATCTGTATTTAGACGGTGTTGAGCCAACAACCTTCGAAGGGGTTCAATATAAGTTTCTGGTTCTTCAAAAGTACATCTCACATTAAGTCCTGCCATAATACTTTGCCATACAGCTTCATCACGATCCTTTGCTGTATGATGCTTTCTATAAAGGTATTCTACAGCATCGCTGTCAGAAACCACATAACCATGAAATCCTAAAATGTTTCTTAAAATTTTCATCAACCAAAAGCCACAACCTTCTACCGGTTGCCCATCAATGTCATTATAGGAACACATCACCCCCAAAATGCCGGCTCTACGTACTACTTCATAGTATGGATACAAGTGCAAGTTAAAAACTTCACGTAATCCCATTTGTGGATCTGTACGAGCGTAGCCCTCTCTAGCTCCTTTATTATTGCTGTATGCTAAAAAATGTTTGGCAGTTGCCGCAACTTGAAAGTTGGTTTGCAATCCTTTACAGTATTCCACACCCAACTCACCAACTAAAAATGGTGACTCTCCATAAGATTCTTCACAACGTCCCCAGCGTTGGTCTCGCATTACATCAAGAACAGGTCCATAAACATTTGTAAAACCAAGTAAATGTCCTTCTCTGCCCGCAATATAACCAGCTTGATATAGTAGTTTTCTGTCCCATGTACATCCTAGTCCGATGGGATGTGGAAAATCAGTGGCTTTATAAGCTTCTACACCACGAATTCCTTCGTTAGTCATGTCTGCAGGAATACCAAGTCGAGTATCTTCAATAAAAAAACGCTGTATATCGTTAATAGCTTTTGCGTGGCGTGATGCTGGCCAATCCAAAGTACAAGCTTTTCCTTTAAAACTCCATCTTTCAAAACCATTCAGTTGTTCGTCAATAGCTCCGATACCATCTTTCCATATTCTGTTTTTCCATTCCAGGGTAGGTAAACTGTCCTTAAGCACCCGACCATAGCCATAAAGTGTAACTAACTGACATGTTTTTTCTTCCAATGTCATTTGTGAAAGAAGGTCTTCAATACGATCATTAATAGATGCTTTAGGATTCTCATAAACATCCATTTTGCCATTTTTATTAAAATCTATCCATCCTTTATGATACATTCTTTTATTACCAATGTTGTAAATATTCAGATCTGTTTTTTTTGCAACACAGTTTGTCAAGATGAAGAGCAAAAATAAAAAGCTTGTCAAAAAATTTTTCATATAGAACGATATTTAAATGATTAAGGTCACATCATACGATTTAATGAAAATAATAATACCACCAATAGGTATTTCCATAAAGCCTTCTTGTAAAATTGTTACGTTCTACAGCGTTTGGATACTTATTATAGAGTTCCATAAAATCTTCATAGTTTTGTTCTGTAAAAATACTGTGATATATTAACCTTGGATGGATAAATAATGAATTATAAAGAACAAGAGCTTCTCTATAATGTTTGGGTAGGTTAACATGAGTATTATTTATCGGATAAAATTTAGGTAGCCATTGCGCAAAAAGATCTAATTTTTTTTCAAGTAGTAAAGTGCATAGCCAATAATCCGCCGTAACGGAATCTTTTGTTGAAATTTGACCTGTAGTTGCTTTCTGTAACAATTTATAAAGTGATTTTGGAACACCTCTTTTTAAAAAGTATTTTTCAGAACAGATCATGTTTGAAAATTCTTTTGTTTCAAAGAATAAATCACTATCGCCAGAAGGAATTGGATATTCAAAAAGCCGCTCTCCTAGTTTTTTTTCGTTTGAAAGAGCATAGGCACGCAATGAAAGCAATAAGTGCGATGATTCCAAAGATTCTTGTCCAACCTGAAGTGCAGCTTCCTGATGATTATAAATTAGTTTTCGTTCTGTTTTTAGTTCATAATGAAAAACATCATTTGTATTACTAAAAATGGCTACAAATAAAAAACATAGTAACATACAAAGTAAGTTCGGTTGAAATAACGTCCAAAAAGTATCGTGAGTACGGAAGCCTCTATGAGAAGAAGCTGCTAAAAAGATAAAAACTAATAGTCCCGCAATAACTGGAATAAATGTAAGAAACGAAATGCTTGGTACCAAATTTGTAAACAATGATAGCAAGATAAACGAAGGAATAAAAGAAATGGCATGTCGTCTTCCCTTTAGTCGTAAAAAGCGGTTTAAAACGATTTGTATACAAAGGAATAATAAAGATAGGACAAATGCAATTCCTCCAGAAACAAAAAAATATGGAAGATGGAAGACCTTCATCATTGTTAAAGACACCAAATCGTCTTGCAAACCATTTAGAAAAGCAAAACAAAAAACTGTAAAAAGCAGGTAGTCACATAAATGCAACAACCGTACTTTATTGCGGTATCGATCAGACAACGCCTGAGTTATTTGAAACTTATTCATTATTTTTTTTGCGTAATACTACCGCAGATCGTGCAGGAATATACAATTTCAACCAACCTTTATGTTCGCTTTTCAATAACTTGTCAGAAATTGTAAAATGTTCTACATTATCATCAGCAAGTTCATTGCCACCAAATTTTTTGGCGTCAGTATTAAGTACTACTGTGTAACAGCCCTCTTTTATCATAAATCCATAATCAGCAAAACTTTTTACAGGATTGAAATTAAATACAAAAAGAAGATCTCCACGAGTATATGCCAAAATTTGTTCCTCATCATTATGCCATACTTCTTCAAGTTTGGTTTTTTCAAAGTTTTTTTCCAAACGAATTGTCATAATCATTTCACGGTCAAAGTCTCCTAAAAAGTGGTAACAAAGTGTTTTATCATCTACGAGATGCCATTGTCTGCGAGCATATTTGTAACTCCACCCATTATCCTGGCGTGGAAAATCAATCCATTCTGGATGTCCAAATTCATTTCCCATAAAGTTCAAATAGGCTCCATTAATAGTTGTAGCCGTTAGTAGACGTATCATTTTATGCAGGGCAATGCCTCTACGTACTCGTTCGTTTTCATATCCTTGCTTGAAGTGCCAGTACATGTCGGCATCTATTAAACGGAATATAATCGTTTTGTCACCAACCAACGCTTGATCATGACTTTCGCAGTATGATATAGTTTGCTCATCTTTCCGCCTATTTGTCATTTCCCAAAACATAGCACTGGGTTTCCAGTTCTCGTCGGTTTTCTCTTTAATGGTTTTTATCCAAAAATCTGGAATATTCATTGCGAGACGATAATCAAAACCATAGCCACCATCTTCTGCTTTTGTAGACAATCCGGGCATGCCAGATACTTCTTCTGCTATAGTAATAGCATCAGGATTTATTTCATGTATTAATTTGTTGCTCAATGTTAGATAGCAGATGGCGTTGTCGTCTTGATGTCCATTAAAATAATCTCCGTAATTGTTAAAATTCTCGCCTATTCCATGACTATAGTAAAGCATAGATGTTACTCCGTCAAAACGAAAACCGTCAAAGTGATATTCTTCCAACCAATATTTACAATTGGAAAGAAGAAAATGTATCACTTCGTGTTTACCATAATCAAAACATAAACTATCCCATTGACGATGTTCTCGTCTGTCTCCTTGACAAAAATATTGGTATGGGTCTCCAGCCAGATTACCTAATCCTTCCAGCTCATTTTTGACAGCATGACTATGAACTAAATCCATAATTACAGCAATACCATGGCAGTGAGCCTCATCAATAAGTTGTTTTAGCTCTTCAGGAGTTCCAAAACGGCTTGATGGCGCAAAAAAATTTGATACGTGATAGCCAAAACTACCATAATAGGGATGTTCCTGTATTGCCATGATTTGTATACAATTATAACCATCTTTAATAATACGAGGTAATACATTGATACGAAATTCATTATAGGTACCTACTTTCTCAGCATCTTGAGCCATACCGATGTGGCATTCGTAGATTAAAAGAGGATGCTTATCTGCTTTAAATTTTTTATTTTTAAACTTGTAAGGATTTTCTGGTTCCCAAACTTGTGCACTGAATATTTGAGTTTTAGTATCTTGTACGACTCTTCTGCACCAAGCTGGAATGCGCTCTCCCGAACCACCATCCCAATATACTTTCATTTTATAAAAATCGCCATGTTTCAAATCTTCGTAGGCGAGTTTGAGTTCCCAAATACCATGATCCTTTCGAGACAATTCATATTTTTCTATTTCTTTCCAATTATTGAAATCTCCTACAATGAAAATTTTGGTAGCATGAGGAGCCCACTCCCTAAAGATCCATCCTGTAGTTGTTTTGTGTAATCCAAGAAATAAATAACCTGAAGCAAATTCGGAAAGAGAACCAGCTGTTTTGGTAGTTAATTCTTTCTCCACCTTAAGTACAAAGTTATGTCGTCCGTTAATAGCGGCCTCATAAGGTTTTAACCATGGATCAGATTGTACTAAATTTAATGATTCGTTTTCCATATTCATTAGATTCTAGTTATTATCTAAAACAGCGACACCTTTATCATATGTACCTTTACGTATTACGTTTCCGTTTTTATCTTTCTCTATGAATGGTCCTTCCCGAACACCATCCTTATAGAAACCTTCAAACCGAATACCGTCTTTATCTTCCTCGATACATTTGCCGTCTTTAATACCATTCTTGAACGTACCTTTAAATTTTGTTCCGTTTGAAAGACGTAAAATACCCTCTCCATTCATTTTTCCAATAGACCATGTACCTTGATATATATCTCCGTTTGTCCAAGTGTAGGAACCTTGTCCGTCTCTCTGATTATTAAGCCAATGCCCTTTATATTCTGCACCATTTTTCCAAGTATACGTGCCTTCGCCACTTTGTTCACCATTGAGAAACTGCCCTACATATTTATTACCGTTATCAAAAGTATAAATGCCCATACCGGTACGTTCTCCCTGTGCGTATTCGCCTTCATAAACATTTCCATTTTTAAAGTGATAAATACCTTTACCTTGCTGGATATCATCTACCCAATCTCCCTGATACTCATCTCCGTCAGCATAGCTGAATACACCTTTTCCGTTGCGTTGATTATTTGCCCAGTCTCCTCTATATTTGGATCCATCCGGCCAAATAAAAGTACCTTTCCCACATTTTTTATCATCTTTCCAATCTCCCGTATAAGAAGCTCCACTGGCATACGTATATTCCCCATGTCCTTCTCTCTTATCTTGCATCCAACTTCCAGTATAAACATCACCGTTGTAATAATACATTTTCCCCTCACCTTGTTGATAATCACGATACCAGAGTCCTTCATAGCGGTTATTATTCATAAAATAATATGTGCCGCGTCCATGTTGTTGATCTTGCATCCATTCGCCATCATATTTTTCACCGTCAGGAAATGTATAAATACCTTTACCTTGACGTTTTCCTTTTACATAATGTCCTTCATAGATGTCTCCATTTTTAAACACGGTTTTACCATTTCCATTAGGTCGCCCACTTTCCAAATCTCCAGTGTATACGGAACCATCTTTAAATGTGTATGTTCCTATTTTAAGTTTTTGAGCCTGACAGTTCATCACCGTATAAGTCAGTACTATTAGTAGCAGAATGATGTTTTTTGAGGAATTATTCATTATAGTATAAGGTAATATATATAGGATATTTAATGTTGTTTTTTTAAGAAGATTTCTGCACGTCTTAAATCTTCAGGCGTGTCAATGCCAATGGTTTCATGCTTTGTTTGAGCCACTTTAATTTTAAGCCCATTTTCCAACCAGCGTAATTGTTCGAGCGATTCAGATAATTCTAAAGGTGTCTGTTCCATCTTTGTTATGCGATGTAAAACGTCAGCTCGATATGCGTAGAGTCCAATATGTTTATAAAAAATTTGATATTCCAACCATTTTTCTTCTGGTATATTTCGTAGAAATGGAATTACAGAACGACTGAAATAAAGAGCTTGCCAATTTCTATCGACAACGACCTTTGGACTATTTGGATTTTTTAGAGCGGATAAGCCGTCTTTAGGAGAAAACGGTGTTACGAGTGTAGCTATATCTGTACCTAAATCTTCAAAACAGGTTTTTATTACCATCAGTTGTTCAGGATTAATAAAAGGTTCATCGCCTTGTACATTTACAACGATATTGCAGTTCGTTCCACTCTTGATATAAGCTTCTTCGCATCTATCAGTCCCACTGTTATGATTAGGGCTTGTCATGATACAGTGTCCTCCGAAGTTTTTAACACAAGTCGAAATGCGTTCATCGTCTGTAGCTACAATTGTTTCATCAAAGATGTCTACTACACGGCTATACACATGTTCAATAATTGGTTTATTTCCAAGTAGAGCTAAGGGTTTACCAGGAAATCGTGTTGAAGCATAGCGCGCTGGAATGATAGCAATATATTTATTCTTCATTTGCATTGTTTTGTTATTGGAATATTTGATCAATTCCATTCTCAGAAACAGAATCATTTCTTGCTTTATCACAGGACTGGAATCCACGCGGGATATTAAATTTTTCGTCTTTGCGATACCCTAAGGACTTATCAGCGAGCACCTTTTTCATATACTTGGCCCAAATAGGCAGAGCCATGGTAGCTCCTTGTCCCATACTCATCGTGTCAAAGTGAATATCGCGATTTTCTCCCCCTACCCAACAGCCTGACACCAGTCTTGGTATGAAACCGAGAAACCAACCGTCAGAATTATTGTTTGTAGTTCCTGTTTTGCCACCGATAGCACCCTCAAAATGATATTTGTAACGTATTCGTCCTGCGGTGCCTTGATCCACAACAGCTTGTAGCATGTCCAGCATTTTATATGAACTCTCTGCACTGATAACCTCATTCATTCGTGGACGGAACGTAGCAACCACTTCACCCTCATTATTCTCAATTTTTGTAACGAGTAATGGTGCAGTACGAATTCCTCTGTTTACAAATGCCGTATACGCACTGACCATTTCGGCTACAGAAATATCACATGTTCCCAAACTCAGAGACATTGAAGGATAAATACCCAAACTGTTGACTCCGAATGATCGAATGAGGGAGACTAATGCATTCGGGTTCAATTTACTCATTAAATAAGCAGAAATCCAGTTATTCGATTGTGATAGCCCCCATTTAAGTGTTACCAATTGTCCATACCTGGCATAACTGGCATTGCGTGGAGTCCAAGGCGTATTACCGACTTGATAGGTTCGTTGTACATTAGCTACAAGATCACATGGAGTATAACCATTTTCCATGGCTAACGCATAGAGGAAAGGTTTAATTGTAGAACCTATTTGGCGTCGTCCCATCATGCACATGTCATATTGGAAACTGGCATAATCCGGGCCTCCTACGTATGCTTTTACTTGGCCTGTCATAGGATCCATAGATAGTAAACTCGCTCTTAAGAATGATTTATAATATAAAATTGAATCTAACGGGCTCATCAAAGTATCTACATCCCCATGATAGGTGAAAATGGTCATAGCTACTTTTTTGTGAAATATTCGATTAATTTCTTCTTCACTTATGCCCTGCTCTTTCAAGCTATTATAGCGATCGCTTTGCACGATATTATGCTTCACGATTCCTTTGATTTGTGCAGGCAATAGTGAAGTAGAAAATGGAAATGACGGTGAATTTTTCTTTTCACGCTCAAAATTTGGTTGCAGGAAACCTGCCAGATGATCTCTCACTGCATCCTCAGCATAACGCTGCATGCGAGAATCGACAGTAGTGTAGACTCTAAGACCATCCGTATAAATATTGTATGGCGAACCATCCTTCTTAAAGTTCTTGTTACACCAACCGTATAGAGGATCCTTCTCCCAAGCTATAGAGTCGTCGTGATATTCTTGAGCCTGCCATTTCGCATATTTACTGCCGTCTGGTTTCTGTGCCATCATAATATGTCTCAAATATTCTCTGAGATATGTCGCGAGACCTTCTTTATGAGAAATTCTTTGGAAATCGAGTCCAAGTGGCTGCTGTTGATAATTTTCACAATCTCCGGCCGAGAGGTAACCTACATCTTTCATCAGTTTTAAAACCACATTTCTACGTTCTAATACGCGCTTCGGGTCACGAATAGGATTAAAATATGCTGGATTCTTGCACATGCCGACTAACATAGCAGCTTCTGATACAGTAAGATCCTTTGGATCTTTGTTAAAATAAACCTTTGCCGCTGTTTTAATACCCACTGCATGATGTAAAAAATCAAAATAATTTAGATACAACGTCAATATTTCATCTTTCGAATAATAGCGCTCCAACTTTACAGCAATTACCCATTCTATGCTCTTTTGTAAAATACGTTCTGTATTACTTGATGCTGATGATGTATAAAGCTGTTTCGCCAATTGTTGCGTAATAGTACTTCCCCCTCCGGCATTAGCTTGTCCCAGAAAGCCTCGTTTCACTATGGCTCTAACCACAGAATGAAAATCAATGCCACAATGGTCGTAAAAGCGCTTGTCTTCAGTAGCTACAAGAGCTTTGAAAATACAGGGAGCTATGTCGTCATGTTTTACGAAAATTCTGTTTTCGTTCATTGACCAGGTTCCCATTAGTACGCCGTCCGCACTCAGTACCTGCGACGCATATTTGCTAATAGGGTTTTCCAATTCTTCCAAGGGAGGCACATAGCCAATCCAGCCCTTACTGACAGCCGTAAAAAACAAAACAGTTACGACTACTAACAGTAGCAGGAACCCCCAAAGAAAATGTACAATTTTCAACCTCATCTCATTTGTAAACTATGTTTCAACATAACAAAGAGCAAATTTAATACTTTTTCCTTACACAAACTTGTCAAGTGCATTAAAAACTGGCAAATACATGTTAATGTATTATTCTTAATCGCCCATTAAAGAGACATATTTATTAAACAAAATGAACCAGTTGGAGAAATTTGAAAGTTAAGAAATTAATATTATCAAAATAATCAGATCAACGGTCTCTACAACATTATAATGTGCAATACTTATGTTATAGAATAGAACTCTATACTAGTGGGGTGCTGCGTACACGTAACAGAAAAAGCTTTTTCATAAACGAGACTGGTGCCAGTTCGCAGAATTAAATATATGCTAACTTATTTCTGAAAAAGAAATAAATCTGTACAAAATCATAAATATCTTTTTGCATGGTTCCTAATATGTCAATGTATTGATGATATTTATTTTTTATGGTACGTGCGTGTGTCGATCGGAATTTTCACAGAACTATATTGAGATAGAGAATCTGCCAACGAATTAAACTTGTGTAAAAATATGTTTGTTGTGTTTTGACAAATGGCCTTTTGCTTTTTATAAATATCAACTTTTTCTTATAAATGCTTGCATTCAAGATTAGAAGCCCATGACAGATAGGCCTGTCTTCATTCTAATGTTTTGTGCCCCCTTTTTAAAAGGATAACAATGCTTTCTGGTACAAAAAAGTCGAATATAATAGGACTGTGTGTGGTTAACCATAAAAATGCGATGTATTAACTTTTACAACACGTGATTTTCATTTTTCTTTTACTGTCAAAAAAACGCTTTTTAATAGCAATTTAAAAGATTAAAATAACGTCCATAAATCGTTCATTTACCATTTCAAAAGTGTTAAAAAGATCAAAAACACAGTTTCTAGCTTGACATAATCGTCAAAAACGGTCGAAAAACGCCCTTTTTGGGACGTCCATTTCATATACAATTGGCACTTTTGCTCAAAAAGGGTCCAAAAATGAAGAAATGGACTTTTAGGCAGTAAAAATGCAAAACACACATTTACAGCAACATAAGAGTATCTGGCCTCGTTGATTTACAATATTTAAGGGTTTACGTGGCACTGGTGGCACTGACGTGGCACTAACTTAATCTGTTCATTGAAAAATAGTTAGACCTAAAAGTGACACGTGCCACGTGTTTTTTAAAATTCTTGGTAGGAAATTTGTAATCATCTATCATTGAAATCTAAGTTTCTTTCTGCGTGATCAGAAGTTGGCATTCAAAAAAACTGTGAGGGCATTTGTCAAAAATGTGACAAACATATTTTTGAGAAAGTCGTACTTTGTCTGCAGGTTCTTTGAACAAAATAAGAACCTTGGCAAAATGCTTATAAGGTTCACACGTGTACCTTAAAATACAGCATGTATGTCTGAACCAATGAAAAGAGAAACTGTAAGATACCTGTTGAAAAAACAGGATGAAACCAAAATATTTGTGCATTTTATAATTGGGAATCAGAAGCATACAACCCTATCTCCTTTCTAAAAATAAAGTATTGTTATTATAGGCTTAAAGCTTGTCGACTTTTTAACTATTTTGCGAGATATATAAAAAACTTGTAGTAATATATAACTTTATTTTAATAGTTCGTAATGTACATATAATAGTTTTTACTGTATATTTACAAGATAACTAAAACAAACTATTATAATAATACGTGTGAGACATTTTTTACTAATAAATATTTGTGTATGAAAAAGTATTTTTTATTATTTGCGATCATCTTTATCAGCAGTGGTTTTTGGAACTCTGCTCGAAGTGATGACGGGACGGAATGGACCTATGATCCTGTCGGTTTGATTACGGATGTAGACCAGTTGTCGGACAATTGTGAATGGTCTGCCAATATGTTAATCAATATGATTGACCATAGCGATCAAACCCATTTCCATTCAAATCCGAGTACCGATCTCCGTCAAACGGATGAGTGGATTCAGGTTAAACTTCCTTATGCAATGCAGAACATCAAGTTTACGATGTCTCGTCGTCGTGACGGTTCGGGAAACTATTACAATGGTTGGAATCAGTTGCCGAATAACGTGGATATTTTAGTTTCTGACGACGGAACAACTTGGAATAAAGTTACCAATGTGTCACAGCCGGACCTTACTCCGTCATCAGAAGATGATTTTGCGTCCTATGTTGATTTAGGAGGAGAATTTCAATATGTACGATTTGTCGTAAGAGGCACTGTGGACGACAACGGCTATTTTAATATTTCAGAGATGCAAATATATAAAGCAGTAAAAGCTGATGCACAGGCGAAATTAAAAGTCAAGCTAAATGATTTAAAAACAGCTACAGTATCATTCCTACCGGGAACGGATCCAGGATTTTATGCAACAGATCCATATAATGCATTAATGCAAGCATTTAATGATGCAGATGATTTATTGGCAGGAAGTCATAGTGATGCGGAATATACGGCGATGATGGAAACACTTCAAAATGCCTATACGGCTTGTGTAAATTCAAAAAATGCCATGCATGATGGTTATTACTATATTAAAAGTGCGTATAAAGCCTTTAAAGATGTTCAACCGAATGCGATAAAAGCGATGTATGCCACCGCGTCCAGTACATTGGCCTGGAGTGATTTGGATATGAACCTTCCCAAGTATGTGTTTCACATTACCAAACAAGCAGATGGATATTATGCGATGCAGAATTTGGAGACTCAGGAATACACCAAGAATGCTGGAGACAACATAACGTCTACAGGTGTTGCCGTATCTACGACTGAAACGCAGGAACAAGGACAATATTTTATAGATTTGGGTTATGGACAATTCAGAATTTGCAATACGCTAAATGTTTATGCATACAATGTAGATGGGAATAATAGTGGTAGTGGTATTAGTGGTCGTGTTTGCACGGCCAATTCTGCTCAAGACGGAGAGTCCGCATGGTTTCTCACGGAAATCACAGATCAAAGTATTCTCGAGAAAATGAAAGAGGAAGGAACCAAATATTATTTGGCTGAAAAGCTACAAAAAGCAGCTAGTGAAGGTGAAACAGCACGTCAAAAGGCCTTTGATTACGACGCGCTAATTACAGAAGCAAATGATACAGTACCTGGTCATAATCAATTTTCATCAAATGCACATTGGACCTTGTTTGATCAAGGTGGACAAGGTAGTTTCGCAGCTTTAATTGACGGGAATAAAGATACTTATTTCCATTCTAATGCTGTTACAGCCATTAATGCTTATCATTATCTGCAGGTTGATCTTAGACGTACGGATATTAATGCTTTTACATTTAAGATGCTCCGTCGTGGAGATGATAATTGGCATCCAAGTTGGAATCAACTTCCTACAGATATTGATATTTATGGAACCAATGATGCAACTTCATTAACAGAGCCAACACCTGATGAAGGAGTAGATTCTCCTTGGAAAAAAATCACGGAGATAAATAGTGGTTTTCCAAGCGCAGATTCCCATGATTATTATACATCTCCGGAAATCACAATGAATCAAGCATATCAGTATCTTCGCTTTGTGGTGAAGAATACTTATAATAGAGGAAATGATCCCAGTGGAATGCCTTATTTTAATCTCAGTGAATTTCAAATTTATAATGCCGTACCAGTAGCTTCATCCGAGTATAATACGATATCAGGCATGAAGTCAGCGTGTGATGCATTGGGAACATTGATACAGACTGGAGCGATGCCGTTCATGCCATTAAACATTTTATAATTCGCAACGCCCG
>JAQVXN010000168.1 GCA_028709135.1 Bacteroidaceae bacterium
GTGCTGTACATAAATAAAAGCCATACCTGTATCGGCAGGAAGATGTTTTAATAACTCTATCATTGCCTCCACACCACCTGCTGATGAGCCAATGGCGACTACTGGGAAAGAATTCTCTTTAGCATCTGCTTTTGCAGGCACTTTGTTTTTGGTTACAGTTGCTTTCATATTAAAGAAGGATGTTGAAATTATTACGTAAAGTTAATAATTTAAAAGTACAATCGTTATGAATAAAGTAATTAAATTCAATCGAAGCAGGTGCGGTTGGACAAACACGGCTTGTCCGAAATTGAAGTTCAGTTCATTTTTCCTCTGTCTGTTTGGTTAAACACTGTCGCCATAGCTTGAACCACAACGAACCCGGGCTTGCGATGGCGGGTTTTCGAAACCGAAAGCTGTTTGCCGCAACAAGGTTTATTTATAGCTCAAATGCTTCTATTAACACTGTCCGCCCATGAACGCAAAACCAGTTGCTGAACTAAATCCCACCACAGCTTGATTGTTCTTTACAAATGTAGATGTTTTCTTAAATTAAAATAAACTTGTTGCCAAAAAGATAACAAACCTTAGATTTTTTTAAAGCTGTGCTTTATGTTTGCTCAGGTTTGTGAGGGCTGGGTGCTACGCGTTGCTTAAAGCCCATTTATTAAGGACTGGCTTTAATTTCTTCCAACAATATTTTCATTCTTTCTTTAGGATACAACCAACCTAATTGCTTGTATGGGACTCTATTCAATCGTTTGTTAATGTTTCTAAAATCCCAATTTTCAAATGAACCAAATTCATATTTCCAGTCGTCAATATATCTGAGAATATAATTTTGATTTCCAATAATTGTCCTATCATTGTCTGTTTTGTGTAATGCAATTTTTCCAATTAAAGTTCTTACGCTCAATTCATTAAAGGGAATTTCTTCTGTTTTCAATTGGTCGATAAAAGTATTAATAAAAATTTCCGATAAATTTTCAAAATCAGATTTTGTTAATCCAGATAAAATTAACGAATATCTTGTGATAGAATTAGTTACTAAAAGGCATTTCTTCCGACTAATAAAGAAAACTGTTGCATTCCATTTTCCAAACGCATTGCGTTTTATAGTCGATTCAGTTTTAATCAGCGACTGATGTATAATCGTTTCTAGTTTCTTAGATGTGTATATTTCTGTGACATTCATATGATTGTTGTTTTACATTTCGCTTTTCAGAATGAAATAATCCCCTTTTCTTTAAGAAAAACCGTTCTCTTACAACGAACAGAACATTAAATATTTTTCTCAGTTCCTAAATTAATGTTTTCTTCTAACATCATCATTCTGTCAGGAATGTTTTTTAATATTTTTTCTCTTTTTCCGTACGAATATTTCATATGTTTAGAGTTTTGTGTTTTCGTCTTAGTTTGGGCATGACGTGATACAAGCAAGGAATCGTAGCCCCGTGTTGTGCCTGCGACAGGGCTATGGTGCTTACATGCTGTTACAAATAGAGTGTCTTTTTCGTCGAAAGAAAATTTTTATTTTAAAAACCCGAAGGTTTACCAAAAAAACACCGATGCAAATATAGATATATAGTTTTTAAGAATGATGATTTTGGAAACGCAAAATTATTCTGCAAACTATTTTCTGTGGTGATAGGCACAAACTGTGGGTATAGAAAGCATCTCATGTATAAAATCTATTGTTATGCATCCACGGTACACAAAAACAAAACCTTTATCTGGGGAATCCAATAAATGTATGATCAAGATTCCAACTATCATTGAAGTATTCTTCAAACGGACCAAGGTTGTATAAAGAGAATGTTTCTTGCAGTATCCTGATATAATTCTCTATCAAAGTAGGTCCAACCCCATCAGTGGGTAGTTTAATTACATTCAGCGATATACTGTCAAGCTTATTTACATAGTGTGCTGCGCCAATCATCTCTTCAAACGTCTGTTTAAGTAAATCACCCATATCATTTTGCATTTTTGGATAAATTAGTAATTTATTATCATAGACTTTTTTTCGTAAACTTTTAATTAGCTTGTCGGTTTCCGCACTTTTAGGTTTACCAATCAACACTCTTATTTGCTCGTAGTAAGGCATATTTGTTTTAATCACACCTGCCATTAGCTCCATGTTATTATTATGAATCTCAGACCACTTAACCAGCAAGTTTTCATTAATTTTGACAATGTGCTTATCGTAAATAGATTCATATTCCTTCAAAACATTTTCAATGGCATTATATTCTGAAGGTGTGTATTCCTTCTCTTTAATACTACTAAACTTGCTTTTATAATCTAAAAGCAGTGGATGTATCTCAGAAAGTTTATCAGTATACACCTTTTTCTCTTTTTCCGTGATTAACACATTATCTGCAACAGGAGGAAGCTCTTTCAGGATTGTCACAAAATCGTTTTTTTGCCCATGAGTTATAGTGTTAAATAATACCGCTATGATAATAAAATAGATCTTTTTCATATTGCTTGTATATTTGGTGATTTAATTTCTTCCATATCCTATTCCTCCTACAGTGATTGATGCTCCGGGAGAAGTAATCATGCCAATATCGCTTGAATACTCTAGGTTTTTACTCACCGTAATGGGACCGATTCCCATTTTTGCACTAGCATCAGATTTATAAGACCATCCGGTGAAATTACCTTGTTTGTTAAACTTAAAAGTTACGCCCTGCTTTGCACCAAAATCTACCACTCCTACTTTTTTAGAAACGCCTACCAAAACAGTAACTTCGGATTCTCCTGTTTTAAAGTTTCGTTTATACGATCCACCAACTCCGTCTAAGTATTCAACTTCCCACGTGTCACAAGTAACTCCAAATCCTGCTGAGCCCAAACCAAAACTGATTTTATTGCCCTCAATAGCACATTTTTTCTTTTCTTTTCCAGGCGTCTCAATTTCTGCCACAGGGTGTGGTATATATTGGCTTAAGTCTTCATTAGGCTCTACTATTGGAGCCATATAGTCGGCTATCGCATAGTTTGCAGGTAGCAACGTAAAATCTAAAGCGATAGGTACTAAACTTGCAAAAACCGTTATCTCTCGTATTTCATTAAAATAATTTATTACATCTTGGTCGTATATATCTCCTGTCACTTGATAGGCAACTCTCCAATATTCATTAAGCACCGTTTTTAGTTCACCATAAGTGTCAAGCGTCAAATCTCTCCATTGCATAAAATGGGTATTTGCAAGTTTAGCTGAATGAAGATTTATATCCTTAGCAATTAGTTTGGCTCCATATATATCACCAATTAAAATCTTTTCCGATACCTGTTGCCATTGAGAACTCTCTTGTATAGCAAGTATCGCATTTTTGTAGGTTTCATCAATTTGGGTTCTTTTTGCTAGGTTTTTATTATATGCTTGCTCAATTTTATGAGTGTAGTAATCATTCACCAGTTCTAACATAAATAATTTTTGTCCATAGGATGGCATTATCTGAACACTTTCTATATCACCTAAATCTGAGTTATCGTCATCATCATCCCAGTTCGAATCTGTTTCTTCCATCTCTTCATCTGCATCCTCACCTGATTCTTCTTCATTTGATTTAGAATCAAGTTCCATGTTTTCAAAAGACTCCCTCAGCTCATCTGCATAATATTTAGCTGCAAAACCTATAGCTCCTGCTATACCTTTTTGAGTAACAGTTTGAGCAAAACCATTTATATATGGCAATGATACCACAAATGCATCTTTATTTTGCCATTTTGGAAAATCGGGCAATACTAATTTATCATCTTCGCGTTTATTATCGTCATCAGATTGGTTGTTGTCATCATCTTGATTGTCCTCCCAAAATGAAGAATCAACAAATCCTCCATTTTTTTTTGCTTCTAAGTATCCCTTACGCATCGAAGCAGAAAAACCAAACTTGCCTGCCTTGATAAGTTCGTCTATGGCTCTTTTGCCATCTTTTTTATGGTTATAGATTCTCGCCATTCCTTCATGGGCAGTACCAAAATCTTTATCGTATTTAAGAGCCTCTCTATAACACTGCTCAGCTTCAGCAAACATCTTTTTGTCGATGTATGAATTTCCGAGATTTGTTAAGATTAATGGGGAATCGGGTTGCAAGGTTTTTGCATAAAGAAGTGCAATGATGGCATCATCAGTCCATCCAGTGATTTTAACCATATCTTCTCCATAGAGGGTTCGTATCATTGCTCCAAAGTTATTAACAACCAAAGCATCCTCAGGGTCTGAAAGGACGGCTAGGGCAGACATAACAATGGGAAGAAACTCAGATGATGCTGTGGCAGAAATAACAACTGCGGCTGCTGATAATTTTCTGGCATCTATTACTTTGGTGTTTAATTTCAACTTTTCTCTGTCAAGATATCTCTTTTCATCAAGTTCAAGTTTTCCGTAATATGCATCATTGTATTTTTGAGCCAATACTTTAAGGTTGTCCTTATTACTTGCTGAAACATTATTATCTATAATAGAGAGAGAACTGTGTAACAGGGGCGAGAAAACCGGCTGCTGCCCATGGCTGTGAATGACAAACAAAACCGCAATGATAATAATAAATAAAGCTTTTTTCATAGTGTTTATATTGGGGTGATAGGTGAGTAGTTCATGATAATTTATATGACATCGGAAAATCATTATAAAGTTCTGTAGCTCCGTACTCCATTATCGTATAAAGTTCAACAGAGCTGCGTTTTGATCTCAATCTTAGTCGTTATAACTTAATGAATTCGACCCTGCGATTCTTTGATTTATGCTCTGCAGTAGTGTTGGGCACAAGTGGCATACTTTCGCCTGCACCATCCGTTTGAAACCTGTCCGCAGGAATCCCAAAATTGTTGCTCAATGTGTTTTTAGCCGATTCGGCACGACGTTTAGACAATTCAAGATTTTTTGCATCGTCACCGTCGCTGTCTGTATGGCCCACAATTTTAACTTTTACATCGGTTGCTTCCTTAAGTACTTTGGCAATGTCGTTCAACGTACCATAAGATTCTGGTTTTATTTTATCCGAATTCACATCGAAATATATACCATAGGAAATCAACTTCCCCTCTGTTATCAATTTGCTGCGCGTGTCGGGAGCAGCAGTTGTTATTTTAATATTTGAAATGTATGGCGTGCTTTCTACATCCCAACCATTGAAAAGAAA
>JAQVXN010000169.1 GCA_028709135.1 Bacteroidaceae bacterium
GTTTCCATGATCTAATTTTTAAAAATTAATACATTGTCGCTCTCAGGATCTTCTTCAAACTCGTTTAGGATGTCCTCTGCTCCATATAGAACATAAGCGATTGTAGCCAATCTATCAGAAACATTTAAACTTTTGCTCTCCGCTAAGTCAAACAAGGCATTTCTTACCATCTTGATAGTTTCGGTTGCCATTAAAAAACGATCTACTGCTGTTTTCATATCTGTAAATTTTAATTGTTATTACACGGCAAATATAACGGTTATAATTCACATAATAAATTGATAATAAGACAGTTGGTCGCCAATAGCGACCAACAAACTATCTAAACAGCTGAAAGTGAATAACATGAATAAAAAACAGAAAAATTAAACTTTATATTTATTTAACATAAGTCGCTTATAATGACCATTTTAAGGTCGCTCTGAACGACCGGAAAATTAGTACCACATTTAGTACCACATTTTTATAACTGATTGATAATCAATATAGATTGTTGTCCACATAGGACAATAATATCAAATGATTATGTATTTTACATAAATGTGGCACTGTAGGTGGTACCAATTTATGGGAATCACGGTAATTTTCCTCCCTTTTCGGGCTTGTATATTCGGGGCCAAACTTCATAACAGGGAGAGGCAATAACACCTCTCCCTACATCCTGTTTCTAAAGATTACGTGTATTTTTATCAATTTTATCCAGGATCTCATTTGTTTTATTCAATAGAGCTGTATTGTTCTTTATTTTCTCCAAGTGTTCAACCTGCAGGAAGATAAGTTTATACGTTTCATCCGCTGTTGACTTAATTCCCTTGTTTGTTTCGAGAATCTGAGTAGTGTTCATGTGAACACCGGTAAGTTTACCATCGATCCTGTCAGCCTGATCCTGTGTTATTTTCTCATAAGCTCCATATGTTGCCTGACCTTGTTCCTCCCGACCTTGTTCCTCCCGATCTATTCCGGCGGATTTCATAAGGGCATCCATCCGTTTTTTCGCCTCTTCTGCAATTCTTTTGTATTGGCTTTCAAGTGAAGTTTTCTCATTTTCTGTTAGCTCGTTGTCTGTCATCGCTTGATTGAAGTTTTCGTACCAGCTTTTTAAAGCATTGTTTAGATAACTATCCTTGATACTCCTTAAGATTGCATTCTTCATGTATTTTGAGAAATTGCTTGTTGTATCCTCCAGGCCTTTATCAACTGACATCAAAAAGTTATCGAATGAATTTAAAGCATCATCAAACGATATCCCGGTTGTCGATTCTTTCAACATCCTGTTTATTTCGTCGATTTTATTGTGACCGTCAATAATGTTCTGTAGGTATTTTCTTGTTTCATTATCAAGCTTAGCCCAAACCAACGGTAATTTGCTTTGCAGTTCCTTTAATTGATCGCCTGACAAGTTAAACAATCCAGTTAATCTTGTACCCAAGTTATCGAATGAAATACCCAAAACCCGCTCAATATCTTTAGCGTATTTTTTTATTTCTTTATAGTTTCTATAACCATACGCCGACTTAAACATAGTCTCACCAGAATTCATATACTCTACTCCTAAATTACGGCTTGCCTCTATTTGTTTGTTTGCCATTAATAGGGCTTGTTGCGCCTCGATTGCAGCATTAACACCGGACATCGTGGCCATCAACTCCATTTGTTTAGAGATCAGATCGTCAGTAACAGACATTAAACTATCATACTGTTTAATTGTTTGCTGTGACAATTCGTTGTTTTTGGAAAACAATGAAAATATCTTTTGTAAAACCTGTATTCCAGTACTTATTACGGCAAGTATAACACTTGCTCGCTCAACACCTTTAATCGCCTCAACCCCGGTTTTGCCTAAAAGCTCTACGGATGTAATCATTGAGATAACACCACCTGCTACGTTCGCAGCTGCATCAAGAACGCTGCGTGCGCTATCATTCAACCCATCGAATGATGATGTAATACCATTAATGGATTGCTGAACGTTACGCATTAACCGGATCGTATTGCTCCATCCCCTTTCATTAATTGGTTTTTCGGACTCACTTCTCAAATTAAGCGTTAATTTAACAAGTTCGTCATATTGAGCCTTTAAAAAGGCTGCATTTTCTGTTTGTCCGTTTCTGGCTATCTCGGTTTTTAAAGCAAACCAGACCGACATTAATTTTCTTTGTAGTTCTGCCAGGGATAAACCCACAACACTATCGACAAATTTTTGGAATTCCTCGTTATTCTTAACTGCTTTGTCCGAAAGTTGCTGTAACGCTGTGTTCCTTTCGGATTCAAGTGCCGTCAGTGCCCTAGCTGATTGGTCGGCATTATCAACATTGGAGCGTTTGATTATTTCTTTCCTTTGATTCTCGAATTTCTCTTCAATCGCCAGCTTTTCATCTGCATACGACTGATATTTGTTTAAAACTTCATTATTTAAGGCTTCGAGTTCGTTTTTATATTGCTGCCCTGATAATGAAGTAAGGATTTTTTGCTCTTCATTGGAAAGTTCTTGCCCTCGCATTCTGATATCTTCAATTCGCTTCTCATGATTAACCAAAATCTGTGCCTGCTGTTTATCGTAACCGTCTATCATCGCATCAACCCCAGCTTGCATTATCTCTAAAGTAGCATCGTATTCTGCTTTTTTCTCTTTTTCCGTGTCGGTTGTGGGTGTTGTGGTTGTGGTTTGGGATTTACCCGCTCCCAATCGTTGTTTTACAAAACTAATTTCGTAATCTTTTACGGCTCTATCGGCTTGTTTAACCCATTCCCTGAATTCACTTATTATATCTGTTGGGGCTGTATTTAGAACATTCCACCGGCTTGAGTTCTTCCCCATTAAGGAAAGGGCCTGCTGACGTTCTTTTACAGTCCAACGCCAATCACCTTCTTTTGATCCTAATAGTTGTTGGGCTGTTTCTACTTTTTGCTTATTTTCTAAATAATTCTTTCTCTCGAGCTGTTCGTTATATTCACGTGCAGCAGTTGTTAACTCTATGGTTTTAGCTTTTTCAATGTCCAAATCTTTGAAAATTGATGGCATCAATTTTTGAAGTGTTTCAAATGCTTTTTCCTTTTCGTGCCTGGTTGATGTTTCATCTTTCAATGTACTGATCAGGTTTTGAAGTTCGTTTCTCTCATCGATGGTTTTTTGCTTTTGGTCTTCTAATTGGTCTTTTAGTGTCTTTGTGGCTCTTTCGGCTGCGGTGGCTCGTTGGGTATATAAATAAATAGCGGCTCCGAGTGCTGCAACTACTGTAGCTGCTAAAACGTAAGGATTGGTTAACATTGCCTTGTTTAGTTGCTGTTGAACCCGTAAACTGGCTAAACTTGCCCTCATTCTTAGTTGTTCGGCAATGGTTAATCCTTTGGCTGCATTCGCGGCTGCAATGGTAGCTACATTGTGGGCAATTAAAGCAGCCCGATACGTTCCGTACACGGCAACAATTGACGCCAGAACCTTTCCTACTTCTTCGTAACTCTCAACCAACATTATAACGGCTTTGTACCCACCGGCAATCAACCCCTGTTGGTCTTTTCCTATCTTATTTAATGTTTCCTGAATTACACCCTGTAATTGATTTTGAAGTCCTTTAATTCCGGCTGCTTGCTTTTCAGTCATACCATAAAATTTGCCACCTTCTTCTGTTACGCTTCTAAAGGCATCGGCAACCATTTCGGCAGAAATAGCCCCTTGTTCCATTTCTTTCCTTAGATCACCAATACTCTTACCGGTCTTTCGTGAAATTTCAGTTAACGGATTGAATCCGGCATTGACCATCTGTAAAAGGTCTTGTCCCATCAATCTACCGGCACTCGACATTTGAGCGAACGCCAACGCTAAAGATGAGAACCTTTGTTCGTTACCCATTGAAATATCGCCTAATTGCTTAACAATAGGGATAACTTTTTCGGTCTCTATTCCGAACCCTAACAACGTTTGCGCTGCTTTCGATACGCCGGTGAGAGATAACGGGCTTTCAACTGCAAAAGCCTTTAAATCGTCCAGAAACTTCTTATATCCTGAACCGACTAATGTTTCAAACGATGCTTCGAGTAGCTCTATTTCGGCACGGACGTTAACGACTTCTTTAGCAAACCTTTGCACCGCTATTGCAGAGAAAACGCCCGGTATCAATGCACCGGCTTTTTTTATTGAATTTGAAATTTGATTTGCTACTCTTTCTGCTTCGTTTCCACTTTGTTTAATTGCGTTTCTCGATTCTGCGAACTTCTTTTTGAAATCCTCATTATCGAGTGTCATTTTATAGTTTAAGTTGTTCATATCACTTTTATTTTATATTTCTGTTTTCTTAAGTCTTTCATCATTCGTTCGGCTTCTCTTTCTGCGATAAGTTTAGAGCCGGAAATAACATCATATCCGAGTGCCTCAACATATATGCCGTAATACATACCCGCAACAACGATTAAAACCCATTCTTCTTTTACGTCTTTTGCGAGTTCATCGAGTGCTTTTGCTCCGGCTGTTGCTCCTTCATCAGGCCCGCCAAATACACTGCCCCCGATCCTACCACCATTTCGATAAACACCATACCCGATTGATGCAGTTAAATTGCCGGTATCGTCAAGATAGGTGTGATTCGACTTGGCGTAACTAACACACATCTCGCCAATGGTGAAAAGTTTCTCTGTAATGTATTTTTCTGTTTCCAAAATAATACGTTCAAACTCTTTGTCTATGTCGGACATTTTAAATGTTGGTTTAATTTTCATCGTCTAATTCTCTAAGAAGATCCTTTGCATATTTTCTTAAAAATTCATTGTTCCGGTTTAAAAATTCTTGTCCGTTTTCCCAGCGTTCAAGTTCTTTGTCGTAAATCTCGATGTTATTAGTAGTTTTCGCCATTCGGAACATTTGTTTATCAAACGCCCTGATCATAACGTATAGATACTTATCATCCTCACGTAAAATCAACATCTGAAATTTCATCTCATCAAGTTCGACGATGTATTCCTTTTCAGATATTTTTTCAATTCTCTTTAGTTTCATATTTTATGTTGTCTTAAATGAGAGAGGCAATTGCGCCCCTCTCCACTCATTTTAATAACTTCCGGCCAGCATATCATCAACAAACTTGTTTGAAGCTGCCTGGGTTCCTCCTGTGGCTCCCTGCTGTGGATTCTGC
>JAQVXN010000170.1 GCA_028709135.1 Bacteroidaceae bacterium
ATGTTGGACTAGGCTTGCAAGCTTATAATGACAATACAGGTCCCATGAAAAACACCGGAGTTAATTTGACCTTTGCCTATCATCTGCCTATAAACGAAACGACAAAATTGTCTTTCGGACTCACAGGAATGATGAATAATATTAGAATTGCATGGGATGAGATTAATTTCGATGATAATAATGATCAGGCCTTTTTGGGAAATACCGCTTCAAATTGGGTCCCAGATGCAAGTTTTGGTCTATATCTTTACAAACCTAGATTCTATGCTGGATTAAGTGTAAATCACCTTTTGCAATCCAGATTTGGCTTGTCCGATTCTCCTGGTGCTGATCTTGCAAAGTTCTACAGACAATACTACTTCACTTCCGGAGCTGTTATTCCGATGAGCAAAACAGTTGATTTTAGACCTTCTATTTTAGTTAAATATGTTGAGTCTGCACCCATTGTTGCCCAGATTGATGCCTCCTTTATTTTTAAACAAAAATTATTTGTTGGAGCAGGCTTCAGAACCGATAAAAAAATCAACCTAAAAGGCATGGACAATATGCTTATTGGAACCATTGAATTAGAGATTACACGGTTTTTGAGAATCGGCTATTCATATGATTATTATTTGAACCGAAGTGGAACATACAATAGTGGAACCCATGAAGTTATGTTGGGATGGGATCTCTATTGGACCAAAACAAAAATGACAAGTCCTAGATTTTTCTAGAAAAATAATTATATAAACAAAAATATTATGAAAAAGATATATCTATTAATTTTTACGACCTTGTTTAGTTTGACAACGATGGCACAGTATAAAAAGGCAGATCGACTGTTCGACCGTTGGGAATATTATCGTGCAGCAAAGATTTACGAGAAAAAAGCAAATAAAAATTCCAGTGCAGAGGCTTACGTAAGACTAGGCGAATGTTATCAGAAAATGAATCTATACAAGGAAGCTCTTGCAGCGTATGATATTGTAAATTCCAAAAATCCATACATCACACCGGAATTCTATTTGAATTATGGGTTGATATTGCAAAATAATGGAAAAGATGCTCAAGCAAAAGAGGCTTTTAAAAAATACAGCGAAGCTATGCAAAACGACCCCAGAGGAGATTTTTTCGCTGCAGCAATTGACATTGCACGAGAAGATCGCAAATACGACGAACCCATTACAATAAAAAACGTAGGTGCACTCAATTCTGAAAATGCAGATTTATGTCCCGTTTTATATCAAGATGGTATTGTGTTTACTTCCTCCAGAAAGACATCCGGTCATGGAAAAATTTATGGTTGGACAGGTGCAAATTATTTAGACCTGTATTATGCCAAAAAAGGCAGCGACAATTTGAATTTTACGGATGTAACTCCGTTTGGAGGTAAGAAAATTTCTAAAAAATATCACGACGGTCCAGCGTGTTTTTCAAAGAATTTTGATGTAATCTACATTTCTCGTGTTCAAAAAGATTTGAGAGGATCTAAAAAGAGAACATTGGGAATAGAGACGAATAAGATTTTTGTTTCTACGATGAAAGATGAAAAATGGACGAAAGATGTTCCTTTTAAGTACAATAGCGATACGTATTCCGTTTCAAATCCATTTCTTACGGCAGATGGTTCACGTCTCTATTTTGTTTCTGATATGCCAGGTGGTCTTGGCAATGCAGATATTTGGTATTGCAATCGCCAAGGCGACGCATGGAGTAACCCCATCAATATGGGAGCCAATATAAATACGTTCAATAGCGAAAGATATCCCTCCGTTGATTCCGAAGGTAATTTATATTTTGCTTCGGATGGGTATCAAGGTTTTGGTGGATTAGACATTTGTGTTTCAATCAATAACAATGGTACATTCCAAAAAGCGATACCTATGAAAGCTCCTTTTAACTCTTCTTATGATGACTATGGAGTTACTTTTATTGAAGATGGTAGAATTGGTTACATAAGCTCCAATCGCTATGAAAATGGAAAAGGCGATGATGATATTTTGTATTTCAACCTTTCAGAGGATAATGTGCCTGCAACTCTAGTGACTTCAGTTTATACCATGGGTTACAAACAAAAACCAAAAGCAGAAGTTGCTCCAAAAGTAATGTTTGCTGTCAATTCTCCCGAAAATATCCCATTAGAGCGTAGGGTTCGTGAAACTTTCCCAATTCGTAATTATATTTTCTTCGACTTAGAATCTACTAAAATTCCCGATCGATATGTATTGCTTACCAAAGATGAGGTGAAGAATTTTAAAGAAACAAATTTAGAAGTATTTACCCCCAAAACATTGTCTGGTCGCTCAACTCGTCAAATGATTGCCTATTATAATATTTTAAATATTTTAGGAAACCGAATGGGCGAAAACCCAAATTCTACTATTGTTTTAGTAGGATCATCGGAAAAAGGAGTAGAAGATGGTAAATTAATGGCCGAATCCGTTAAAAAATACTTGGTTGATGTTTTTCAAATTAAATCAACCAGAATTAATATAGAAGGTCGTGTTAAACCCAAACTTCCTTCCGAACAACCCAATGCAGCCAACGATTTAGTAATGCTTCGTGAAGGCGATCGTCGGGTTTCTGTCGAAAGTGATGCCCCCGCTATTTTAATGGAATTTCAAAGTGGTCCAGATGTTCCCCTAAAACCCGTCGAAATTGCTGAAGTACAAGTTGCACCGATGGATAGTTATATTACGATACAAGCCGACGGTGGAAAGAATCCTTTTACCTCATGGTCGCTTGAAGTAAGTGATGAAAAAGGTAAAACTCAAGTTTTTGGACCTTATTATCAAAATCAAATTAGCATTCCAGGAAAATCAATTTTGGGAACTCGCTCAAATGGCGATTATAAATTTGTAATGATTGGAAAAACAGCCAATGAAACGATCTTGAAAAAAGACACCACTGTTCGCTTGGTTCTTTGGATTCCAGATGTTAAAGAAGAAGGCATCAGATACAGCGTTCTTTATGAATACGATGATTCAAAATCCATCTATATTTATGAGAAATATTTATCAGAAGTCGTTGTTCCTATAATTCCAGTCAATGGTAAAGTCATTATTCATGGTTATACTGATATTGTGGGTGATGCAAATTACAATCTATCATTGTCAACAGCACGTGCAAATGATGTGAAAAAAATCATGGAAACAGCATTGTCAAAAACAAACAGAAAAGACGTTAAGTTTGAAGTTCGTGGTTTTGGCGAAAATGCGAGCTTGTCACCTTTTGAAAATAAATTTCCAGAAGAACGTTTCTACAACCGAACCGTTATAATCGACATTATCCCTGCAAAAAGCAAATAGTGTATGCAAGGAAACATCAAACTCTTTGCAAATCTTGCACTGAACTTGATGTTTCCTTTTAATAATGAGCATATAGAATTGTCAAAAAACGAGTATTGTTTTAGAGACCAAACAAACATCAAATAAAAACATCATGAATAACATACTTTATATTTTAGCCATTGTTTTGGTCATCGTTTGGGCTGCAGGTTTTTTTGCTTACAATGCTGGCGCATTAATACACATCCTTTTAGTCATTGCGATTGTTGCATTATTATTAAGGATAATTCGAGGGCGACGTTCGTCATAATTAATAAAAAAAATAGAACAAATGAGAAATTCAAAAAACATAGTAACCGTTTTTATCATAGCATCCGTTGTTTTACTAGGTGGATGTAAAAAAGAAAATACGGGTCCTGTAGGAAATAATCCTATTGTAATTCCGGTTCAAACAGTGGTGCAATTGCCTGTAAATCTTCGATCATCAAGCGATTATGTAATACTTGCTGGAGCTCAAGTGAGCAATGTTCCTGCTTCTGCCATTACTGGAAATATTGGATTAAGCCCAGCCGCAGCAAGCTTTATCACAGGGTTTTCATTAGTGCTTTCTACCGATGGGTCATCGTCCTCGTCTTCACAAGTAACAGGAAGTGTTTTTGCAGCCAGTTATGCGGCACCAACGCCTTTTAAGTTGACAACGGCAAAAGGTGATTTGACCACCGCGTATAATGACGCTGCTGGAAGAACATCTACGGACATTGTGCTTTTGGCCGGAAATATTGGTGGATTAACGCTTACGCCTGGTCTTTATAAATCCAGTGGTTCTCTCGAAATATCATCGGGTAATCTAACTTTTGATGCCAAAGGGAATCCAGATGCCGTTTTTATTATACAAATAGCATCTACTCTCACAACGACTTCCGGACGTCAGGTTATTTTGGCTGGAGGTGCATTGGCATCCAATATTTTCTGGCAAGTGGGAACTTCGGCAACTCTCGGAACAACCTCAGTGTTTAAAGGAATTATTATGGCCGATCAATCCATCTCTTTGAAAACAGGAGCTACGGTTGATGGTCGATTGATGGCGCGAATTGGTGCTATTACCTTGGCTGGAAATACCGTCGTTCAACAATAATAAAGTTCATTCAAAATGTTTAAACAAAAGTGTACATAATTGTCTATAAATCAACTTTACAAGGTGGATATGATAATATTAAAAAATTTATTATGAGAAAAAGGAGCTTGTTTTTTAGTGCTGACATTTATTTTCTTCAATTCTAAATCTTGCCCCAAACTAGTTCGACATAGTCTATCCCGAGAATCGGGACTCACTACACCGCCTGAAGAGGATTTATAATTGAAAAAAATACTGAAAACGTGTAGGACAACAATAATTTAAAATATAATATTTTGCGTATATTTACAAAAATAAAATAAAATTTGAAGCTTTACATTAAATATATGGTTAGCCTTCGTTGCAAGATGAAGGTAAAAGAGGAGCTTAAAAAGCTTGGTCTTCACTTTATCTTTGTTGATTTAGGTGAGATTGAAATAATGGAAAATATTGATAATGAGCAGCGAGAAGAACTTAAGGCGGCTTTGCTAAACTCGGGATTGGAACTTATGGACGATAAAAGAGCAATTTTAATTGAACGAATCAAAAATGTTATAACCGAAATGATTCATTATTCCGATGAACTTCCAAAAGTAAATTATTCCGATTTTATAGGCGAAAAACTAGATCACGATTACACCTATTTATCCAATGTTTTTTCAGAGGTAAAAGGCATGACCATTCAGCAATATATCATCATTAATAAGGTGG
>JAQVXN010000171.1 GCA_028709135.1 Bacteroidaceae bacterium
AGGAAAAGATATTCATATTTGGTATCGGTATCAGGCAAATAACAAATTATTATTCGTTAAGTATGTTTTTCCTGAAAAGAATACTCAAGGGGAAGAAATCTGGAGACGCATTCAAGAAGAAGAACATAGAGATATTAATAATTAACTTTTGTTTTTTGTAACTATTTGGCGATTATGATTGGAAAGACGTTTGTGGGTAATTGATTTGCAAAAAGTAATACTTTTATTTTTTCAAAGGATGAAACAGTTTATTAGTGGTTCCTAATGCTAAAATTTCATCATTGGAGAATTCAGACCGCCATCTCATTGTACCAAAATTAATGCCTTTCCCTTGTACATAAAATTTATTTTTAAAACCCGGTTGGACAAATTCCCCTGTCCCTCCGAAATCAACAATTTCGAAGCCTTTGTGATATAAAAGTGTTGATATGATGAGTTCATAGAAACCGCCGTTCTTATCCTTTTTCAAAAAAGAATCAAGAAGAGTGAGAGCTCTATTGGATATTCTATAAATAGGATTAAACGATTTAATGTATTGGCTTTTATCAATTCGATCTTCGTCTGCAAATGAGATAAAATTCCACCAGTCCCAACTCGAATTTTCTCCTTCCCGATACCTTTCTATATGTGAACTCAATAGATCGGCAGCAGAGTCTTTAAAAGCTTTGAATAACACATTCCAATTACCTGTAAAGATGACATCATATTCAGAATGCTCATGGAAAAAATATTCCATTATAAAATGTTCACTACCATATAATTTATCAAATATAGGAGAATAGCCAAGCTTATTCAATTCATCCAAATTAAAAGTAAACAAATTGACGTCTTTATCTAGTAGGCTTTCATTATGAGTTCCATAGTCAGTTTGAAATACCCAGTATAAATCATATTCCTGGCCAATTTCGTTTTCTAATTTTTTATATTTTTCGATAACGCTTTGATCGATAAAATGTGTTAATAATAATACTGCAGTTTTCATTTTTTAAATATGTATTAAACGAACAAACACACCATAAATACAGAGTAGGATCTATAGCTAAAAACAGACTATCTTCCTTGCCATATAATTGGAAATATTAGTAATAAGATGGGATTGACACAAAATTTATGCCCCAAGTTTTTGTAAAAGTCTCAAATCAAATTTTGTTATTCCATAAAATCTGTTTTAGTTAAAACGATTATTTAAAAGTCGAATGCAAAAATTATTCTTCATCTAAAGCTCTGTAGTCAAAGAAATTCCAGCGAAGGCCTCCATAATATGCTTTGATATAAAGCCCCGGGAAAATCTTACCATCAATGGTGAAATGCGATTCAAACAAACCTGCGGGCTGACTTTCAATGGCTTTACGCAAATTTGACAACATGAACTGATCTTTTTCATCCGTTTGTTTGGGTAAAAGCACTTCAACATGAACATATCGTTGAGCATCGAAATACAAAAGCAGAGAATAAATTTTAGGATGTGCGTAATCATAATCTTTTGGTGCAGGAGTGCATATTCGATTAATATCTCGGGCAAATAGAATAAGTAACTGTTTGTTTTTTCGTTTTTGTTCCTGTACTATTTTTTCTTTGGGAATATTAAATTTGTCACTTATAATATATATGTGTTTACCATTCGAATGATAACCGTTACTCGCACGAACAATAAATCTTACGTCCATCTCCAATTTACCTATTCCTAAATCGATACCAATACCAGAATTCTCTTTGATGACTCCATTTATAACATTTCTTCTAAAAGCTCTTCTAGAAAAATAGGTCGTTGCATATTCTTCTGGATACCACGACAAAAATTCTATTTGTCCTGTCATCCATTTTGCCGGAATGAGGGTCAATGTGTCATTGATAGGAATTTTGCCATATTTATTCTGTAATTTTTGAACCAGCTTTTTAAATTGTTTGAGTTCAAGTTGTTGTCTGGGTTTAACCCAACATAAAGTATCTTCCTGTAATACATATTCAGAAGTTGGCAACTCTATTCCTTTGGGCTTCTTGAGTATTTTATTATTTACCAAATAACAGAAATACATTGGATCTTTGGAATTTATGCTCCATTTTAATAGATCATAGTCATCCAAACTTGGGGGACTGACCCCATTCTCATAGTGCTGATAAAACATTGTTTTCATTTCTTCTACCGAAAGACTATCATGTTGTAGAAGAGTAGTGTTTGCAGCTAGCGAAGTCATGTAAAATGACAGAGCAATAAAGCTAAAAATAAATGTTTTGTTCATATCGTTCAAATTTATAAAGTTAGTATCTCTGCGATATAGCACGCTTTCTTTGTTCCTACTTATTTTCAAAGGATTTCATCAAAAGTAAGGTATTATTTCGATGAGTCTATTCTCGTGTGTCTCTCATAGCAGGTACTCTCTTTTAGTTCAAGATTAATGTGGCAAATATAGCAAAAAATTATTAAGAATAAAAGAAATTAGAATTATTTTACGAGCAAATATAGAATTAAGAGAACTACCTAGAGTCAACAGGCTTACCACTGTTGGTTGGTCTCAAACAAAAGAAAAGACGAACTTTTTGGTCGGGCTTTGGCAATATTGTGTTTTAAAACAAGGAGAAAAAGGCTTCCAATTAGTGCCGTTGCATATTTATAAATTCATACAATCTAATGGAGATGTGGTGGTTTTAAATAATTTGCGCGAAAATTCTGTTGGGTATATTTCTACACGTGCAGTTTCTCGAATTGAGTCTGATAGCGTTTATATTGAACACGTCGTTTTTAACGCAACAGATAAGTCTTTTGAAGGAAAAGATATTCATATTTGGTATCGGTATCAGGCAAATAACAAATTATTATTCGTTAAGTATGTTTTTCCTGAAAAGAATACTCAAGGGGAAGAAATCTGGAGACGCATTCAAGAAGAAGAACATCGAGATATTAATGATTAACTTTCGTTTTTTCGATAGATAATAAAATGTCCAAGTAACTATTTGTGTGGGAATAAGTCACATAAGATACAGAATTAGCAAAAGCTGAAGCTGATGCCGTGGTATGCGATATGTTCAATATACTTTAAACTGATAGAAAATCATACAAATGGTTTAGTTAAAATATAAAGTGTAGGTGTCTGTTGGCACCTACACATCTACAATTTTCATACAAAATTTTCGTTTGAAAATCCGATGAATAAAAGCAGGAAACAATAGATAAAGTCAATATTGAGAAATCATAAATTAAGAAGCTGTCAATGTTTGTTTGGGATCTTTGAGGGTGTTGCTTTTTTCTTCAGAAAGAACATAAAACACAAAGAGATTAAACTGATTGTCGCTAACATTCTGAAAGAAGAAAGGTAGCTCAGTAATTCCGAATTTTTTATAACTTCGGTCTCAAACAAAGTGTTACACATGCTATTGGCAGTATTAGAATTTATTCCTGTGTTTTGAAGCCAATGCGATACATTTCCAATAGCTTCTGTTGTATTATTGGAATAAGGATTGATGTTTGCAGAAAGTTGAGATTGATAGATGGCTTGTGCATTTGAGATATGAGTACCAATGAGAGCGAGCCCTACGGCTCCACCTAATTGCTTTGCCATGTTTCCCAATCCAGCACCTTGTCCCAGGTTCGCACCAGAAAGTCCCTGTATGGACATCATGATTACCGGCAGCATGAAAAGGCCAATACCAAGTCCACGGAAAAGTAGAGGAACAAATAGTTCGTTAAAGGAAGAACTTTCAGATTGGAAGCTCATCCAAGTTCCGAAAATAAATGTACAGATAAAGCCGCCCGTTATCAATATTTTAGGATCAACGCCTTTGTCAATGGCTTTTTGAGAGAAAATCATGCCGATTGTTGACATAAAAGCTCCCGGCATAAGAGCCATTCCGCTTACTGTGGCTGTCCATCCCAGATTGATTTGAGCCATTAATGGAAATGTGTAGATCGCAATATAAAGAATAGCTCCGATTATAAAATTGAAAAGAACTCCAATAGCTAAATTCCTGTGTTTCATGAGCCTGATATTGACTGCAGCCATTTTCGTTGTGAGTTCCGTATAGAGAAACGCGATGAGCCCTATGGCTGCGATAATGCTGAAGAAAATAATGATCCGACTGTCAAACCAATTTTTTGAATTACCTTCTTCCAATACATATTGAAGGCTTCCTATACCCACAGCGAGGAACAAAATGCCCCACCAATCAATGTTCTTCTTTAGCTTCTGATTCTTTTCATTAGGAATAGTCAACCAGGATGTCGTTGCGGCTAGAATGCCCAGAGGTACGTTAATATAGAAAACCCAATGCCAGGAATAATTATCAGTAATAAATCCTCCCAATGTAGGTCCCAGTGCAGGACCTGCTGCAATGCCGATGCCATAAATGACACTTGCGAAACCTAATTTTTGAGGAGGATAGGATGCAACCAAAATAGTTTGTGACTGCGTCATGAGAGCCCCTCCGCCGAGGCCTTGGATGAAACGCCATAAAACAAGTTGCCACAAGCTGGTAGAATGGCCACACATAAAAGACGCAATCGTAAAAATAAGAATGGAAGCGGTGAAATAATTCTTTGTTCCGAATAATTCGGAGAGCATACCGCTTAGAGGAATAATAATGACATTCGAAATAGCGAATGCGGTGATAACCCACGCGACATCCGTTGTGGAAGCGCCAATGCTACCGGCAATGTATCGAAGGGAAACGTTGACAACAGTTGAATCGATGATTGCCAATAAAGATGCAATGATACACGTCGTTACGATAATAGCGCGAACGATACCCGTAGGATATTGGGCTTCAGTGGCAGCAAGATTGTTTTGCATTTTATTTTGTATTGACAGATACTACGGCATTCATGCCGGGTAAGAGCGGTTTTTTACCGTTGTTATTGAAAATATGGATGCGGACGGGAATCCTTTGTGTGATTTTTATGAAATTGCCGGTTGCATTTTCAGCTGGCAATAGAGAAAATTTGCTATTGGTTGCTGCACAAAAACTTTCTATTTTACCCTCAAGTTTCAATCCGGGATAAGCATCTATCTTGATCTCTGCCGGTTGTCCGGATTTCATATCTTCCAGTTGTGTCTCCTTGAAATTTGCGGTAATCCAGAT
>JAQVXN010000172.1 GCA_028709135.1 Bacteroidaceae bacterium
TTTACATCATAATTATCACAGTATGAATATGCATTTTATGAAAGAAAATGCAAGAACTGGAAAACGATTCTCCTTATGCCGGACTTCTCTTGTTTCTTCAAAATGGAAGTTTTTCATCCTTCTCTTTTTTCTCTTTTACGACGTCCTCCGAACCTTCTGGCGTCGGAACTTGTTCATCTTCCTCTTCAGATCGCTCTTCCGCATAATCTTCATCAGGTTTATTCTCATTAAATACAGGCCGTCTATGTACACCACGAGCCTTCTGCATCCATTCTGGCATACCATTCACATCTCGCTTAATGCCTTCTTGATGTTCCAAAATAGCATTTTTCCTACGTTCCTCTCTCAAAGCATCCCGCAACCTCTTGTTCTCCTCCATAAGAGCACTGCGACGAGAACGTTTCGTTCTCTTCTTTGCAGACTCCATATTTTCTTCAAAATTACTGAAATATCCTACTCAAATCTCAAAACCAGTACAATTTTCCTCTTCATTTATATGATTTCAACTAAATGCCCATCTTGTTGAAAACTCAACAAATATATTTGAAGCACAACAAGATTCGCCATCAGCACCCTTTGTTTTCAAAAAGCCGACAGTAAGCTGTTCGTCGAAAACGACTCTCCCAGCACATTTTCAAGTCTATTCTCAATAATTTTCAGAATAACCTTGCAAAACAAACGAATGGCCTCTTCTGTAAAACGAATAGCCTCACGTAAACGACAAATGGCCTCACAGAAATACATCAAAGAAAGTACTGTAAATTAACATATTAGAAGAGCAAGACAAAAGCTGTAAACAGCAAAACATTTACTTCTTCTGTTTTGCTTCGCAACAGCACTACAAATAACAAGATTCTTTGCAACTTCATGTATCACAAGATTCGCGGAGACATGCGGCAATATTTCTTATCGACAAGGCCAGATCCATTTTGTAGAATATCTTGGACAGATATATTTTCGCGTTTATTTCAAGCTGTTTTAATGTTTACAAAAATATCAAGCATGGTCAGGTCTAAAAATTGTAATCATAATTGCATTTTACTCATTATCCTTGTTTATGTACTTCGTTATGGAAGTTTTCAATTCTTCTTGATAATCAAAAATTTCATCGAGGGAATTAATCGGATGTTTTTCCTCTTTTTTTTCGGCATCGAATATTCCAATCTGTTTGTTTGCATGATTAAAATATAATCTGCAGACAGGTTTTCTGTTATTATCATCTATAAAAATTGCGAAATAACTCTGTGCGTCTCTATAGGTAATTCTTTCTGATTCAATTGATTTACGCAATATCGATTTCACTATATAGAATCCTTCTATTTCCTCCTCTGTTGTAACTATTTTAGAAGAATTTTCGTCTATATTGATAGTTGCGTCTGTGTTAATTTCTGATTTGCCTTTTGAATTGTCAGCAGAATCAGCATTCTCAGTAGTTTTTATTGCAATATTAAGTCTCTCAGACATAATATCGTTAACAAGACTTGCAAATGAACGTTTAATTAGTTCCGTAAATTGTTCTGTTATCTTTTGTGTAATTACTCCGTCATAGACTCTTTTTGTTAAAGTTTTAACAAATTCTGGTGAAGGGTTTGTAAACTCAGATTTTATAGTCGATTTCAATTCAGACATGTATTTTAGTTCGCTAGCCGAACTAAGTATATTGCTCATATCGAAGTACGATTTATGAAATTTTTTTAGTTCCTCTATTTGAAACTCTTTAATATTTTCAAAATCAAATTCAAGAAAAGGAGTTTCATCCATGATGTTTTCTTTCACTAGATCTGTATAAAATCTATATTTAAGTCCATTTGTAAGAACACCAAATTTTGCTTTTGACGCTACAAAATATTTTTGTAATTGACAATCATGCAAATCAAGATTTTGTTTCCAATGTTTACACTCTATAAGCATAATAGGTTCATTGTCTTTCATGATTGCATAATCAATTTTTTCTCCCTTCTTCTTTATGAGGTCACAATCCATTTCAGGAACCACCTCCAGCGGGTTAAAAACGTCATAACCAAGCATTTGTATAAATGGCATGATAAACGCATTTTTCGTTGCTTCTTCGGTCAATATCTGTTCTTTAAGATTAGATACCCGATCTGCCAATTGCTTTACATTGTCTTTAAAATCCATATCTTAATTTTTTAAATATTCACAAGGCTAAATCCTGATAATTAATTATTGTTTAAAAGCTTTTGCTATCCTTTCACCTAAAACCGCACCATCTTGAAATTCACAATCCTTTATATTAACAACAAAGCATCCATCAACTCGTATACCCTTTGATATTGCATCATCAAGATATTCTTTGCAGAATAGCACTTATCTTTTTCTTGTTTAAAGCTAATTTAGTTCATCAATTTAATATACTTTCTACAAAAGTACGTAATAAATTTCTAAATTCAAATAGATAATGCAACTAAAAAAGGAACAAGAATTACTTTTGCTTTATGCAAAGAAATCCAATCAACTATAAGGATATCCTGTACAGGTTGCTTCTTAAAGGCATGCTTTACTATTTTTGATTTTACTGATTATTCAGGGCTTAGGACGTAAAATAAATTCGTTGCGTTCAAATAATTGATTCGATCGTATTTTTCAAATTTTGACTTGCTCAATCAAAGTTGATCACGCAGTGCGTTATAAAAAACGCGTCGCATCGCCAAAGAAACACACCGCGTCACATAGCATGAGAAGTAACTTTTCATTTAGAAAAGTGTGTCCTGATAGAATTTTAGCCAAATAATGAAATATATCAAGAGTCTCAAAAAACCTACGAGGTAAAAAGTTTCTGCATAATTAAAGTCCTAACCTATAAAACGCTGTTTTAAAAACAGGAAATGTAATTGAAGCATTTAAAATTCGCGTTGTCAGATGGATGCGGAGTCCAGTAGAATCTGTTGTTACCTAAATTTTAATGCTAAACGAATCCATACTTTTTCTGAGCTGGATTCTACTTTAGTTATCTTGAAATAAGGAATAAACTCCGACGGAAACATTAAATGGGAAATTTCTAATAACCGCCATTTGTTAAATCCCCAACTTTACCGGCTGAGCCTGCTTTTGCTTTAAATACTGTCAGTGATATTGTTGCCATGTTAGATTAAAATTAAATTCAGAACACTCAAAAAACACGCGTTTCGTGTCAAATTTGAGAATAAATGAATTTTTTTTTAATCAATAGCGATTCTTGGATTTTCATTGAAAGCCCCTAAAGAACGGTGCTCAGGGCTTTTTTTAAAAGTGATTCCGCTGGGATTCGAACCCAGGACCCACGCCTTAGAAGGGCGTTGCTCTAATCCAACTGAGCTACGGAACCTCAATTTGAAGTGCAAAATTACAGTTTTTTGGCGATTTGGCAAACAGTACAGACAAAAAGTTGAATTTAATTTATCTTTTCAACCTTTTAGAAGAAAGGAAATATGAACAGCACGCAGTAATTAAGCAAAATACACGCTGAGAGCGCATTCATATCGGCAATACGAAAACCAGACGATGTGGTTTTCTCCTTGTTAGGAGGTGTTGAATATGAAATTTTGCGCGAAGCATAAAAAAGATAAAGTCCATATCCAATCACAAAACCAACCAGTGTGCCAACCAAGACGTCACCCACATAATGAACTCCGAGATACAGACGCGTATAACAATTCAAAGCTGCCCAGCTCATGAGCAAGATGCCTGTAAGACGGTGTCGGAAAAGCAGCATAAGAAATACCGCCACCGTAAATGTATTAGAAGCATGAGCAGAGAAAAAACCATATTTACCACCACGATAATTATTGACCACATCGACGAGATACATCAGTTGTGGGTCGTTGGCAGGTCGAAAACGCTCCGTAAGAGGTTTTACAATACTGGAAGAAAGTTGGTCCGACAAAAAAATGCCCATTGAAATCATCAGTATGGCCATCCACAACATCTTGGCTCCGCCATTACGATAAATAATGTAAAGCACCAAAAGTCCAACAGGAATCCACGTCAATGTTTGTGTTGCCATATAAATTGCGCCATCAAACATGAGAGAATGACTACCGTTCAAAAATAACGTAAGGTTTCTATCCAGAGTCAGTATTTCGTGCATAAAATATAGATATATGTTATGAATTTTAGAAAAGTGTATCTGGCTAAATAATCTCCATGTCTGTTTTTTGCATCCAACCGGTTTTACCGTCAGAGATTTTTATTTCCACCCAATCACGCATAGAATTGTCCAATATTTTCACTTTGGTACCTTCATGAAGAGAAAATAGGACCGTACCTGAAGCTGCCGGTGAACTTTTAATCCGGCTTGTTTCCATCACAACGGCATGCGTATTGTCCAAATATTGTTTACGTTGCAAATACGCAAAAATATTAAAGACAAAAGTCAAAAAGAACATCACCACAGCAGCAAAAAATCCGATTTTACGAAACAGTAGTCGACGTCCGAATACGTAAACAAGAACACCAGAAAGCATGAATACAAAAGCTCCGATAGAAAGACGTCCCCATTGATCGGTATTCATACTGTTAAGAAATGAACGAAACCAGTAAACCAAGAAAAAACCATCGTTAGACTCTATTTTGTCCACCGTCTTACTGCGTGCCAAAGCCAGATTAAAACGAATATCCGCATCACCGGGTTCACGATTGGCAGCACGTTCATAATTAAGAATGGCATGTCCCATATCGTGGAGGCGATAATAGGCATTACCTAAATTATAATAGATGGTGGCATTGTCGCCTTGCTGAAGGATTTTTTGATAAAGTGTAATGGCCTGCTCATATTTTCCAGCCGCATACATGCTGTCGGCCAACGACTTCTGAATTTCAGCAGCCTGCACACCGAGCAGCGAGAGAAAAAGGATGAGGAGTGAAAATATACGTTTCATTTTTTCTTCTTTTTAAGGATCGAATCCAATTTGCTGATAACATCCACCACGTCGTTATAAACTGACTCGGTAGAATTCAGTTCATTCTTATTTTGAGAAAACCGGAAGAATTCACAGTCGCTTAAAAGACGCGTAAAATGATCCGAAAGTTCACCTGGCACCTGCTGCGCAAGGAATTCATCCACAATTTTT
>JAQVXN010000173.1 GCA_028709135.1 Bacteroidaceae bacterium
GGTGGAGAAGCAAAGTTCACACCTCACAACAGACAGTGAGGAAATGACCAATTTAAATCGCACATTGACAGGTATCAATACAGTGTACGAATTGCAGTTGAAGAGCGTAAGCAAGCAGGTGGGTTCCATTGAACGTATCAATGAGCAAACCCATCATATGGCAGAACAAATTGAAGAACTCAATGGCATTTATGCCCGAATGATTAAAGCCCTTACGGTGAACATGAAGAATGCCGTAGGACCAAACACGTAAAAGAGCACAGGCAAAATGGCAGGAATAAAGAAAAGGCCGATTTCTCCCCGTCAGAAGATGATTAATCTGATGTACGTGGTGTTGATGGCCATGCTGGCTCTAAATGTTTCGACTGATGTACTCAACGGGTTTTCCATTGTGGAGAAAAGTTTGAACAGAACAACAGCCAATTCCACAAAGGAAAACTCCAGCATCTATCGCAACTTTGACGAACAGATGAAATCGAATCCCGAGAAAGTAAAAGAGTGGTTTGACAAGGCGCTGTATGTGAAACACATGTCTGATTCTCTTTTTTCTTTTGCCGACATACTGAAGCACGAAATAGTGCGTGAGGCGGATGGTGCAAAAGGGGATGTCAATAATATCAGGAATAAAGAAGATTTGGAATCGGCTACACGCGTTATGTTGGCGCCTGGATCAGGTAGAGGGAAACAACTTTATAAGGCGATTGTTAGTTTTAGAGAGCGAATATTGCAATTGGTTTCAGACAAAGAGCAGCGTGCCATTATTGCGAGCAATCTTTCTACTGATGTACCCAGAAAAGATGTCCTTTTGGGACGAAATTGGCAAGAGAGTATGTTTGAAAATATGCCTGTTGCTGCGGCAACCACTTTACTGACCAAGTTGCAGAGTGATGTGCGCTATGCGGAAGGTGAAGTGCTTCATTCTTTGATTAATAACATTGATGTGAAAGATGTTCGAGTTAATTCACTGAATGCGTATGTCATTCCTAATGCACAAACTATTGTCCAAGGAGGGCGTTTTAGTGCCCGCATTATTATGGCAGCTGTTGATACCACCCAGAAACCACGTGTTTTCATTGGTAATCGTCCTGCTAATCTGCACAATGGCGTGTATGAATTCAATTGTGGCTCTACGGGTGATTTTACGTTTAATGGATTTATTCAAATGACCGACCGTTCTGGACAAACGTTGCGTCGGGATTTTTCTCAGAAATATACGGTTGTGGCTCCGTCAGCTACCGTGTCGGCAGACTTGATGAACGTGCTTTATGCAGGTTATAGTAATCCCATGAGCGTTTCTGTTCCTGGTGTGCCAAATAATCAGATTATTGCCACTATGAGTGGAGGTACATTAACTCCGACAGGCCCAGGTAAGTATATTGCTCATCCTGCAAAGGTAGGCGAAGATGCTGTTATTACAATTAGTTCAAAAATGAATGGTGGCATGCAGAAAATGGGCGAATTCAAATTCCGAGTGCGCCGTTTACCAGATCCGACGGCATATATAGCTTACAACGATGCGCAAGGCAATCCTATTCATTATGTAGGAGGACGCGGATTTTCCAAGTCTACACTCGTTTCGGTTGACGGCATTGGCGCTGCTATTGACGATGGCCTGCTTAACATTCCGTTCCGCGTGGTAAGTTTCGAAACCGTTTTCTTCGACAATATGGGTAATGCTATTCCAGAAGTGTCTAATTCAGACAAATTTACTAGTCGGCAGAAGTCTATCTTTAATCGTTTGACGCGTGGCCGCCGGTTCTATATTTCACGCATACAGGCCGTTGGTCCTGATGGGACTACGCGCAGTTTACCACAGTCGCTCGAAGTTATTGTTAATTAGAAAATAAAAAATCAACATCAATGAAACGCATATATCTCGCATTCATAATAGCCTTGCTTGTTGTACCCGCTGTAGCGCAACCACCGGCCCGCATGCGCGAAGCCCAGAAGAAGGCAACTCAAGAAAAACAGCAACAAGCTGTAGGAGTATCGGAGCGCGCCCAACTGGAATATCCCACAGCGCCCACCATGCCTGAAGATGTGGCTTGGCGTCGGGACCTTTACTGTGTCATCGATTTGCAAAAGGATAAAAATGCTGTTTTATATTATCCGCAGGAACCACAAGGCGACCAGATGAATCTCTTTACATTTCTTTTTAAGCTTGTTATGCATCACCAGATAAAGGCTTACGACTACACGATAGATGGTAACGAAAGTTTTAAATCTACGAATGTGCTCTTGCCAAAAGATATTTTGGATAGACATCATATTCGTTACGAATCCAAAGGAGATCAGTTCCGTATTGAAGATAGTGATATTCCTTCGGCCGATGTGCGGTCATATTATATAAAGGAGAGTACGTATTATGATCAAAATACAGCGTCTTTTCATACCCAGATTACAGCCATTTGTCCTGTGCGGGAAGAAGCTGACGAATTTGGCGGTGCTGCAGCTAAATATCCAATGTTCTGGTTGAAATATGAGGACATTGCTCCTTATCTTGCGAAACTTTCTTTGATGGCTAGCAACTATAATAATGCAGCAACTATTTCGGCCGATGATTATTTTTCTACCCATCAGTATGAAGCGAAGGTGTATAAGACTACAAATTTGCAAGGTAAAGTGATTGCTAATAATGATTCTGCCATGAAATTGGAGCAAACGCGTATTGCCAAGGAATTAGTAACGTTGGAAAATCATGTATGGGGTACTGATTCTTCTGAATGGAAGAAAGATTCCCTAAACAATACAACTCAGACGAAACCAATTAAGACTGTGCGCCGGACAAACAATAAGAAAAATGAAGATGTTTCTACGAGTTCTCGTAGTCAACTTAAACGGCAAAAATCTGAAGGTAGCAGCAGCTCTGGTAGCTCCCGTCCGCGTATCAGCGTCCGTAGGCAGCGACATTGATGGTTTAAAACAAAGATTACAAATTATTTTTTGAATGGTTGCAATAAGAAAGGAGTTGCAACCATTCTTTTGATGTTGTCCATTTGTTTGAAAGAAAGAAAATAAAAACTTCTTGTTGAAAATAATTTTTTTTATCTTTGTAAACGATTGGAATGATAATAAAAAACAACGATAGATGAAAAAACAGATCTTTTGTGTAACTTTTTCGTTTGTGGCGTTATTCGGACTACTGTCGATGCCCGTATTTGCTGATCAGCCCGTGAATGCTGAAAGTGTCAATAATGAAATACAGTTGAATATTGGCAATAATCCTGTTCTGTTTGATGGGGCAGGAGGAACTCAAGAGATAAAAGTTTCAAAGGGCAGGAATTATCAACTTTTCTGCCAAAGTGACTGGATGTCCTGTAGAGAGACCAAAGGTGGCACATTGGAAATCAGTGCTAAACCGTATGACTTTTTCTTTCCGCGTCAAGCTAGCATTATCTTGACATCAAAAAAGACGAATTATTCCAAAGTGATTGTAGTTATCCAGAAGGATAATCAGAATCGTCCCGATGTGATAACTCGTCCGGAAGGGCAGAATCAACTTTTCCTTACAGAAATGGACCTTTCTAAAAGCAAACCATTTTATATTAGTGAAATCAAGAAAAACATTTCAGTGGATGATTTTCCTATCAGCATGAAAGGCTCACGCTATGAAGATGGAATTGCTACTCATGCTCCTACTGTACTGATTTTCCGTATCAATGGAGCTAAAAGTTTCCGCGCAGATGTGGGCATTGATGATGAGATTATTAGGAGGGAGGCCCCTGATACTTATGGACACGTAGATTACGAAGTGTTTGTAGATGACAAACTGATGAAACGTGGCAACATAAATACTTTCGACAAAGAAGTTGTCAATCTTGATGTGAATTTGACAGGTGGAAAATATCTGATTATTCGTTTTACATCTGGTGCAACTACGGATGGAGATCATATTGATTTTGGTAACGGCCGTTTTGAATACAATGGAGAGAAACCTGTGGTTGTTACAGAAGAAGAAATGAAAACAGCGATGAAGGGGAATGCATCATCAACTAATGCTACCTATTCTGAAGAAAAATGTGGAGCCAAATCGAAATGTGCAGGTCGTGGTCAGAATTGCAAAGCTCGAAAAAACGTAAAGAGTAGAAAAAGGGTTTGAGAAGGAGAAAAGAAATCACTCAATAGCTCGAAAAAGAAACTTTCTTACCACAAGAAAAAGAATTGGATAGAAAGGTCAACGTAATATTTATTAAAATAATCAGGTATGAAAAAATTAGTTAGAACTCTTTTGGTAGCTCTGTCACTCTTTTTTGTGGCATCTTCGATTCAGGCACAAACCAGTTTTGGAGTGGTAGGAGGTTTAAATTTGAGCAAATTGTCATACAATGATTTGCCCAATGCTTTGTCTTCAAATAACCGCTGCGGCTGGTATATCGGCCCCAAAATAGAATTTAAAGTGCCTGTAATCGGAATTGGCATTGACGCAGCAGTAGAATATTCACAGCGCATGATGAATGGCGAAGGAATGACAAGTGATGGATATTCCAGTTCTCAATATCTGAAAACAATAGAAATTCCGCTAAACTTGCGTTTTAATTTCGGTATGTCTAGTATTGCCTCTGTTTATGCAGCTACGGGACCTCAGTTTGGTTTTAACATTGGAGACAGATCTTGGAGCTGGAAAGATGTGAACAGCAATGTAGATGGTTTTGAACTGAAAAAATCGAATGTGACTTGGAATATTGGTGCAGGTGTGAAACTGATCAATCATTTGGAAGTTGGCTTGGGTTATAACATCGCATTGAGCAAATTTGCCAAACGTTATGCAGGAGACGGCAACTTCAAAAGTAATAGTTGGCAATTTCAGCTGGCTTACATGTTTTGAGAATTGGTCGTCTTTTTTTTACAAAAATCCGGGCAGTTCAGTAAAAATACTTCCGGATTTTTGTTTTCTATGATTTGCTCGTAAAGTTTTTGCAGGTATGAAAAGACCTTTATGAACTGGAAATCCATGAGCCTTTATAATCTCTCAAAAATTACAAGAATAACCACATATAATCCATCTTGTTTTAGACTGGGAGGGTGGCATA
>JAQVXN010000174.1 GCA_028709135.1 Bacteroidaceae bacterium
CCAACAATATAAAAGTGTACCTTTTTGACGACATGCGTCCTACACCAGAAATGTCCTTTGCCATTCGCCATCTCCACTGTCAAAGCGGCATTATCCTTACGGCAAGTCATAACCCCAAAGAATATAATGGCTATAAAGCTTATTGGGACGACGGAGCGCAAGTCCTTGCCCCTCACGACAAGGGCATTATCGACGAAGTCAACAAAGTAGCTGTTTCCGATATCCGTTTTGAAGGAAACCCACAACTTATTTCTGTTATCGGAGAAGAAATTGACAAAGCCTATCTCGATGCAGTTCACTCTCTTTCTATTGACCCAGAATGCATTTCCAGACAAAAAGATCTACGCATTGTTTACACACCTATCCATGGTACAGGCATGAAACTCATACCTCGTTCTCTGAAATTATGGGGATTTCAAAATGTCAGCTGCGTACCCGAACAAATGATTAAAGATGGGAACTTCCCCACCGTTGTAAGTCCTAATCCTGAAAATGCAGAAGCCCTCACTCTCGCTCTAAATTTAGCCAAAAGCATCGACGCAGACATCGTCATGGCCAGTGATCCCGATGCAGACCGCGTGGGCATGGCTTGCAAAAACGACAAAGGTGAATGGATTCTGGTTAATGGCAACCAAACTTGCATGATTTTTCTTTACTATATCATCAAAAACCGCCTAGCAAAGCGACAAATGAAAGGCAATGAGTTCATTGTCAAAACAATTGTAACCACTGATCTGATTAAAGAAATTGCCAAGAAAAATCATATTGAACTTTACGACTGTTACACTGGCTTCAAATGGATTGCCCGTCAAATTCGATTAAATGAAGGCATTAAAAAGTATATTGGCGGAGGTGAAGAATCTTACGGCTTTTTAGCCGAAGACTTCGTTCGTGACAAAGATGCCGTCTCCGCCTGCTCCTTATTAGCGGAAATTTGTGCATGGGCTAAAGATCAGGGCAAAACACTTTATGATATTTTAATGGATATCTATAAAGAATACGGTTTCTCCTACAACAAGACAGTTAATGTTGTTAAACCCGGCAAGACCGGAGCTGACGAGATTAAGGAAATGATGAACAAATTCCATTCCAGCCATCTTAAAGAATTGGCCGGTTCCCCTGTCGTAGAAACTAGAGATTATCAAAAGCTCCAGATTTTTGATGCAGAAGGAAAGGCACAACATCTTGACATGCCTGAACCGAGCAACGTCATTCAATGGTTTGCCAAAGATGGTACCAAAGTCAGTGTACGCCCGTCCGGTACAGAACCAAAAATTAAATTTTATATTGAGGTAATGGGTACAATGAAACATGCCTCCGGTTACGAAGCTGCTTGCGCACTTGCCGAAACAAAAGTGGAAGCTATTAAAAAATCTATCGGACTGGAATAAATTATTACCTATACGATAACTAGATTTTTTACATAGTATTTTCCAATAAGCATTTTCCAGAAAAGAGACAACGAAAGAATTGTCTCTTTTTTCTTATCACAAAAAACAACAGACTAATCACATCATTAGCACATAAGATTTGTGACGCAGTGCGTTTCTTTTGTGACGCAGCGCGTTTCCTTTGTGACGCAGCGCGTTTCCTTTGTGACGCAGCGCGTCATCAACTTTATAAGGCAACTCCACACCTATACTTCTGATTTCTGTGGTTTATAATTCTCAAAAACTTTTTCATACTAGGAATAAAAAGCATCATCCATCATTCTATTTACGAATAGTTTAATAGAATTCACTCACCAAACAAGTCAAAAAAGAAACACGAAATAAATAAGTCTTCATAACAATCATGTGCAGGAAAAATCTTAACTTTACAGCCCGGAATAAGGAAATTTTCAATTTTCTTTTAATCAGAAATTGCAATAACGATGAATAGAAGTGTCATTACATTAGCCAATCTCTCAAAAGACAAGATTTTATATCTTATCAAAATGTCGGAAGAGTTTGAACGCCATCCCAACCGCCGTATTCTGGAAGGAAAAATTGTAGCTACTCTTTTTTTTGAGCCTTCTACAAGAACACGTCTGAGTTTTGAAACAGCCGCAAACCGATTAGGAGCACGCGTCATTGGTTTTACGGATCCCAAAGTGACCAGCTCCACAAAAGGTGAAACACTGCACGACACCATAAAAATGGTGAGCAACTATGCTGATGTTATTGTAATGCGTCATTATTTGGAAGGAGCCGCACAATATGCCAGTGAAATAACTGAAATACCAATTATTAATGCCGGTGACGGATCCAATCAGCACCCCTCCCAAACCATGCTAGATCTTTATTCTATCTACAAAACCCAAGGCCATTTGGATAACCTGCATATTTATCTGGTAGGCGACCTGAAATATGGGCGTACCGTACATTCCTTACTAATGGCCATGCGCCACTTTAATCCAACATTTCATTTTATTGCCCCCAAAGAATTGGAGATGCCAGAGGAATATAAAATTTACTGCAAGAATAACCAGATCAATTTTGTTGAACACACTAATTTCAATGAAGATATAATTGCAGATGCGGACATTCTCTATATGACACGTGTACAAAAAGAACGATTTACAGACCTGATGGAATATGAAAGAGTAAAAGACAGTTTTATTCTTTCGAACCACATGCTGCGGAAAGCCAAAGACAATTTAAAAATTTTACACCCACTACCTCGTTTGAAGGAAATCAACATGGACGTTGACAGCAATCCACATGCTTATTATTTTGAACAGGCCCACAACGGAGTTTTTGCCCGACAAGCATTAATTTGCGACGTTCTAAATATCAGTCTCGAAGAAATTATAAATGATAAAACAATTATCAATTAAGCACTATGAATAATAAAGAGGAGATGAAAGTTTCTGCTCTCCGAGATGGCACCGTAATTGACCATATTCCATCCAATAAACTAATGGCAGTTGTAAATTTACTGAATTTAGAACATGTAAATGCGCCGGTTACGGTGGGTTACAATCTAAAAAGTAAAAAAATGGGGAAAAAAAGCCTCATAAAAATTGCAAACCGCTTCTTTACAGACGAAGAGATCAACCAACTTTCGGTAGTATCACCGAATGTGACATTAAGCACCATTCGCAATTATGAAGTTGTTGAAAAAAAACAAGTAAAAATGCCAGATGATTTACTCGGCATCGTACACTGTGCTAATCCAAAATGTATTACCAATAACGAACCGATGAAAACCCTCTTTCACGTAGTAGATAAAGAAAAAGGCATCTTAAAATGCCATTATTGTGAAAAAGAGCAATATTTGGAAACCGCAAAATTAATATAAACAACCCTTAGAAATAACTGAATTATATATTTCACTATTTATACAAAATGAGAAGAGATACTGAAATTTTTGACATCATTGAGGCTGAACATGAGCGTCAATTGAAAGGAATGGAACTGATTGCATCTGAAAACTTCGTTAGCGACCAAGTTATGGAAGCCATGGGCTCCTGGCTTACAAACAAATACGCCGAGGGCTATTCAGGTCATCGCTATTACGGAGGTTGCATCAATGTAGATAAAAGCGAAACGCTCGCCATTGAACGCGTTAAAAAGCTTTTTGACGCAGAATATGCCAACGTACAACCTCATTCTGGTGCACAAGCAAATGCAGCCGTTTTCTTGGCTTGTCTGAATCCGGGCGATACATTCATGGGACTCAATCTGGACCACGGAGGCCATCTCTCTCACGGTTCCAAAGTCAATACTTCCGGCATTCTCTACAACCCGATTGGCTATAACATAAAAAAAGAAACCGGCCGCGTTGATTATGATGAAATGGAGAAACTCGCATTGGAACATAAACCAAAAATGATTATCGGAGGAGGTTCTGCTTACAGCCGCGAATGGGATTATGCCAGGATGCGCGAAATTGCTGACAAAATAGGTGCCATATTCATGGTTGACATGGCTCACCCCGCTGGTTTAATTGCAGCAGGCTTACTCGAAAACCCTCTTAAATATGCTCATATCGTTACATCCACTACTCATAAAACCTTAAGAGGTCCCCGCGGAGGAATTATTCTCTTGGGAAAAGATTTTGAAAACCCATGGGGTAAAAAGACTAAAAAAGGCGAAATCAGAATGATGAGCTCTCTCATTGACAGTGCCGTTTTCCCAGGCATACAAGGTGGCCCTCTGGAACATGTCATTGCAGCAAAAGCTGTTGCCTTTGGCGAAGCATTACAACCAGAATTCAAGAACTGGGCCAAGCAAGTCAAGAAAAATGCTGCTACCCTAGCAGACGAATTGATGAAACGAGGATTTGACATTGTAAGCGGAGGAACAGACAACCATAGTATGTTAGTCGACTTGCGTTCGAAATATCCTGATTTGACAGGAAAAATTGCAGAAAACGCCCTTGTCGCTGCAGACATTACTGTCAACAAAAATATGGTTCCATTTGATACGCGCAGTGCATTCCAAACATCTGGAATTCGTTTGGGAACACCTGCATTAACAACTCGCGGCGCCAAAGAAGACTTAATGATTCTCATTGCAGAATTAATAGAACGCGTACTCAATGATCCTCTCAATCAAACTGTTATCAATGAAGTCCGTGCTCAAGTGAATGAAACAATGAAGGCATATCCACTCTTTGCTTATTGAAAATTTCACCAAAAAATATTTTTCGCTTCCTTTCACAAAGAAAGGAAGCGTTTTTTTGTTCTATTATTTCCACATCCATCATAACGTACAATAAAATCTCATTTTCAAAACTATCTCCTTGAAAGACTATACTTTTCTTATTTTATTTGCCCAAATTACATTATCTTTGCAAAGAAATATAACGGCATGACAACAACAAATAACAACGCACAAATTATAGCCAAATATTTCCCATCCATTTCAGAGCAACAGCAGCAGCAATTCAATTTGCTCTACGCTCTTTATCAGGATTGGAATGCCAAAATCAACGTTATCTCGCGTAAAGACATTGACGCTCTCTATGAGCGCCACGTTTTACACTCGCTCGGAATTGCTAAATTCATCACATTTAATGACGGCACAAGAATTCTTGA
>JAQVXN010000175.1 GCA_028709135.1 Bacteroidaceae bacterium
AAAGCATATGCTGAAGCTGGTGCCATGCTAGCGCAAGCCCCCAAACTCAGTTTACATAATGCATTCTCATATCCCAGCGAATTAGACAAACAGTTTTTGCAATTCTATCAAATGCAACAACAAAACAAAGATCCCAATGCTTTTGTAAACTATTATGGTACCTATTGGTATTTTTATTTCTTTATTCAACCTGCACAACAAGCTCAAGAAGAACAAGGGCGGGCCGTAAACTCTTAAAATAAGTATCTTCTATTACTTTCCATTTATTGTTTGACTTTATACAGAGACTCTGACAACGGCATTCTAATTTATAGATTGACGATTACATTCTCTTGGAATTTAAAGATGAAACGATAAGAATTACTTTAACAGTATTTTTTTCGTAGTTCCGTTGTTATATTTTACCACATTAATACCTTGATTCATTTCTGGTAATTTTAGTCCATTAATACTGTAGAAATCTTGTCCTGCAATTGCATCATCCAAAATAGGATGAATAGCCGTTTGGTCCATTTCTTGTACGGATGAAAAATAATACATCACTTCATCATAATTGGATTTTGCACCGTAAGGAACATAGAGTGTTACACCATAGAAAACTCCACAGAAATAACAATGAAATTCCGGAGGAGTCATAAGCGGACATATTATTTTTTTCAAGCTATTACAGTAATCAAAAGCAGTTTCATAGATAATTTTGATGTTTTTAGAAAGCGTAATAGAATTAATACTACTGCAATTTTCAAAAACACCATCATTAATTTTCGTTACTTGATCAGGTATCGTAATAGACAAAAGTCTGGTACAATTCTGAAAAGTTGACGGCTCTATTGTTGTGAGACTATCTGGTAAGCTTATGGAAGTAAGATTGCTGCATCCGCAAAAAGCATATTGTCCGATTTTTTTCACACTAGCCGGTATTGTAATGGACCTTAAGTTTCTACATCCATAAAAAGCATACTGTCCGATACCTGTTACACTACGAGGTAAACTAACGGAAGTAATACAAAGATTATTACAGAAGGCGTTATTACCAATACTTGTGATGGGATAATTACGCCCCTTATAATATACAGAATCTGCTATAGGATTCGCCTGAGTTAGAAGTGTATCTGCACCAATAATAGTCGCAACATCTTTCTGTTCATCGATTTCATAACAAATTCCGTCTTTTTCAATATATTTTGAATCTCCTTTTCCCTTTAGAATAAAGCAGTCAATATACAAGTTGTTTGTAAGAATCTTCCGTTCAGGAATTGTAATATGGACAGATAAGGATATAGCTGGATAGTCACGCCACACATCAAAATAGGAACAAGGAAGCGTGTAATCCTGAAACAATAGCAGGGTATCGACCTTGGTAGGATCAGACGCAAACACAGGAGACGCAGTAATTATCGTTGACTTATGATTATCATTTACATCATAATACAAAGATGCCATAAATTTCGTATATTTGGGGGCGACCTTAGTTGTATCATCCATATTTTCAGGAACAATTACAACATAAATATCATAAGTACCTGAAAGTACATTTTTAAGATTATAAGAGACAATAGGTCGTACTGAAGAACATCCCGGAACAATTTGTTGATAAGCATTTCCACTTACAATACCCGAAATTTTTTTATTTCGGTTAGAAGCCGTTAACCTATGCGTAATGCCTGTTGGATAATTATGGCTCCAAAACCTACTTTTATCCCAGTTAAATGCACTCACGTCCTCGCCTTCTATAATAATATCATTATTCGGGTTATAACCAATGGTAACCTGAGCTTTGCCACAAATTAAAAATAAGAACATCAATCCTAATAATACAGATCTTTTCATTTCGGTATAGGTTTATAGTATCTTTTTGTTGAGACAAAAATACAGATTTATTTTTGTTTTCATCAATTATTTCTATAATTATAGAGTATTGCAAAAATGTTTTTCTTAATATAAATTTGAGCTCACAGAAACTCTCACAAAAGTATTATTTTTGCATTACACTATATGATAGATGGTGTCATCAAACTTTTTAAAAATGGCAGAAAATCAACATCTCAACAAAATCTATTCAATTTTATTTGTATGTCTGGGCAATATTTGTCGTTCTCCCGCAGCAGAAGGAATTCTAAAAAAAATGGTTGGTGTCAGAGGTTTGTCTAAACATTTCTTTATTGATTCTGCGGGGATTGGCAACTGGCATGTCGGACAATTGCCAGACCGCCGCATGAGAAGACTAGGTGCCATGGAGGGATACAATTTCAACAGTTATGCACGACAAGTTTGCCGTGAAGACTTTAAAAATTTCGATTATATAATTGCTATGGATCAAGAAAACGCTTTTTCTCTAAAATCACTAACACTCTCTGAAAGTGAGCGCGAAAAGATTATTGAAATGGCTGGATTGCTACAACATCATCCCAAGTATCATATAATTCCTGATCCCTACTACGGTAATGATCGTGATTTTGAACTTGTAATCGAGTTACTAGAAGATGCCTGCAATAATTTGTTGAAGAAATTGCTACTGCTAAATAATAATTACGGTTCAATCGGTAATGATGGAGATTTAACAAATCGAAGTTATTAAAAATCACCCATTTAATGCTCACGATGGAGTTCATTACTCAAGATAACTAAAATAGAACCCAGCTCACAAAGAGTATGGATTCGTTTAGCATTAAATATTTAGATAACAGCAGATTCTACTGTGTTCTCCGCATGAATCTGACAGCGGTGAATTTTAAATACTTTAATTACATGTTCTGTTTTTAAAACAGTATATTATAGGTCCTGACTTTAAGCAGCCAGGAACAATTTACCTCGTAGGGTCTTTGATACACTTGATACATTTCTTTATTTGGCTGAAATTCTATCCGGATATGGTGTTCTAAATGAAATGTTACTTCGCATTCTTTGTGACGCGACGCGTTTCTTTTGTGACGCGACGCGTTTCTTTTGTGACGCACTGCGTTTCTTTTGTGACGCACTGCGTCACCAACTTTGATTGAGCATGTAAAAATTGGGGAAACACGATCAAATCAATTCTTTGAAAGCAACAAGTTTATTTTATGGCCTGAGCACTGAATAACGAGTAAAATCAAAATACTCAAGCAAACCTTTAGGTCGAAACATGGACAGGATATCTTATAGTTGATTGGTTTTCTTGGCATGAAGCAAAAGTAATTTTTTATAGATCATTCAAAAAGAAACAATTTATTAAATCCAAAACTTTACCGACTCAACCGAAAGAAATCACATAGAGCAAAACAGGAAACGTTCTTTCTTAAGTCATGAAGAATATAAAATCAAACCGGACTAATGATATTCTGACAATAAACGAGCTACAAAAATCAATTATAAAAATTTATATGACATCAAGACCCGTACAAAGGATGACTAAAATTTATAAAAAAGAACGCTTCTATCATTTAGCTGAATTCAATATATAGATAACAGTTGGCGTAATTAAATACACCTTGATTTAATTACGCCAACAATTTATACTGTTTTTTATTGGCACTTTAAAATTTGTCCAGAACGTAAACGTGCACGACTGGAAAGGCCATTTAAATTACATAATTCCTTAACTGAAATACCATTTTCATGAGCTATGCTATAAAGTGTATCCCCTCGTTTAACTTTATGATATAAAGGGCGATTCATATTCACGATGTCTTGCGCTATTACCTTTTCACTTGCGTTTGCAGCAGCCATTTCTTCCGTACCACCACCCTTTTCGTCATTTTCAGCAACATCAAAAGGCTTACTGTTATGATAAACATAATAATCACCAGTTACATCTTGAGCTGGAAAATTAAACATCAACGAAGGGTCTATTGCCTCACCTAAAATGCGGGTTTCAAAATGGAGATGTGAACCTGTCGAATGGCCAGTACTTCCACCAAGACCTATAGGTTCTCCGGAACGGACCATTTCATCTTCATGCACTAATTGTTTGGAAAGGTGACCATAAACAGTTTCAAGACCATTAGGATGCCTAATAACAACATAATAGCCAAAACCACCAGCATCATAAGCCACAATACGTACTTTCCCGTTAAAAGCAGCACAAATTGTATCCCCCGTATAAACTTTAATATCTAAACCATAATGATTTCGCCCAAAACTACGCCTATAACCATAATTAGAAGTAACAATTCTACTTGGTGTTGGCATAGAAAAGCCACGAAGATCAACCTTAAAATATGCGGGTTTTTGTTCGTGGCGATAAGCATTCACATGGTCATGCGTCCAAGAGGAATACAAATTCGAAACCATTTGCGACATTTCCTTGTGATATGTACGTTGTAAAGAAACGGAGTCGACAGCTTTCAGCTGCTTATCCATATTAGCCTGGCGGGCCATTAAATCTTGTCCATGGGCAAAAATTGAAAAACAAAGTCCCATAGCAAGAATACTTACTTTTATGATGTTTAAATTCATTTTCAGTACGAAATGTGTTTACCACAATGTGCGCAAAAATGTTTTCCGCTCTAGTAACAACAATTTAGGGTTTTGAACTTCACAAAAATGAGCATCGTTCCCTGGTCAGTGTGTTCAGAATTACTTGTGGATTTATGATTACAACGCAAATATACATAAAGTTATTTTATTTGCACGCATTATAGAGCGCAATTTAAAATATTTTACGATATAGCGGACCAATTTATATTTGTTTTGCACAAGGTACGCAACCGTTCCCACATTATTTGATTTTGAGGTAATTTGCATTGAGGATCTTCTTCTACAACTCTCCTAGCGGCTTCTCGTGCACGCTCCATAAGTTCGCTATCTCGCGTCAAATGAGCAATTTTTAAATCAAAAATCATACCACTTTGCTGTGTTCCTTCCAAATCACCCGGGCCTCGTAATTTCAAATCTTCTTCTGCAATTCTGAAACCATCTGTAGTTTCACACATAATCTCTATTCTACGGCGTGTTGTTTCAGAAAGTTCATAACGCGTGGACAAGATACAATAGGATTGCTCTGCACCTCGTCCTACGCGACCACGTAACTGATGGAG
>JAQVXN010000176.1 GCA_028709135.1 Bacteroidaceae bacterium
TTATACCGTAATGTCAAAGTAATAATTAAAAACAAAAATAGCATTAACCAATGGGGAACTTTTATAACCACACCTTACATAACCGATGAATTAGCAAAAGTAAACATCAAAACAACCGTCTCTGGGAAAGATCTTACGCTCATCACTAAAATAATTGATGATACAGGAGAAGAAATCGCATCTCTAAAAACGGAACAAGTATTCGATAACGAATTTGAACAAAATATAGCGGTTAAGAAACCTAAACTTTGGGATATTGAAACACCTTATTTATATTCAGCGGTTACTGAGGTTTATAAAAACAATGAATTACAAGATGTGACGGTTACAAAATTTGGAATTCGAGACATAAAATACGAACCACATAAAGGCTTTAGTCTGAATGGGAAAGTCACAAAATTTAAAGGAGTTTGTTTGCATCATGATTTAGGACCGTTAGGCGTGGCTGTTAATAAAGCTGCGCTTAGACGGCAATTGCGTATTTTAAAAGATATGGGAGCAAATGCCATTCGGAGTTCACATAATATGCCCTCAATTGAGCAATTAGAATTATGTGACGAATTGGGGTTTTTATTTTTAGCTGAATCTTTTGATGAGTGGGCTGTGCCAAAAGTTAAAAATGGTTACAATCGCTTTTTTGAGACCGATGTAGTGAAAGATATTGAAAATCTAGTACATGCTACTAGAAACCATCCTTGTATTGTAATGTGGAGTGCAGGAAACGAAGTGCCTGATCAACATGGTGCTATTGGTGCAAAACGAGCTAAAATGATTCAGGATGTCTTTCATAGCCAAGACCCTACACGACCTGTTACAGTGGGAATGGATCAAGTAAAAGAAACAATGGCATCTGGATTTGGAGCACTTTTAGATATTCCCGGATTAAACTATCGTACATATCTTTATGAAGAGGCATATGAGAAATTTCCTCAAGGAATAATTTTGGGTTCCGAAACAGCTTCCACCGTAAGTTCTAGAGGTATTTACAAGTTTCCTGTAAAGGAAGCACAAATGAAACAATACGATGATTATCAATCGTCGTCATACGATTTGGAGTTTTGTAGTTGGTCAAATATTCCCGATGAAGATGCTGCCTTGCAAGCGGATTACGAATGGGTTATTGGTGAGTTTGTTTGGACAGGATTCGACTATCTAGGCGAGCCTACACCTTATTATAAAGAGTGGCCATCGAGAAGCTCTTATTTTGGCATTATCGACCTTGCAGGCTTACCCAAAGATCGTTACTACCATTATCGCAGCAGGTGGAATACAAAGAATGAAACGTTGCATATACTTCCACACTGGAACTGGGAAGGAAAAGAAGGAGATACGATTCCTGTTTTTGTATATACGAATTATAATGCTGCTGAATTATTTCTCAACGGAAAAAGTTTAGGTATTCAAAAGAAGAACGATTCTACACCGCTCAATAGATACCGATTAATGTGGATGGATGTTATCTACGAACCAGGAGAGCTTAACGTTGTTGCTCTGGATGACCAAGGCAAGCCTGTTGCCGACAAAAGCATTAAAACCGCTGGAAAGCCATATCAAATAAAACTGAAAGCAGACAGAACACAATTAAAAGCCAATGGCAAAGACCTATCTTATGTTACAATCACTGTTGTTGATAAATTAGGAAATGAATGTCCAACGGCTACGAACCAATTAAAGTTTAGTGTAACTGGTAAAGGTACATTTCGAGCAGCTTGCAATGGCGACCCAACTTCACTTGAAATGTTTCATTTACCTACAATGAAACTCTTTAGTGGTAAACTTGTAGTTACAGTTCAATCAAGCAAAATAGGGGGAGATATTAAATTATTTGTAGAAGGTCATGGACTAAAAGCATGTGAAATTTTGTTGTCATCCCAAAAATAAACCAACGTTTTCAACAACAGGTATTTTTTATTGCTGGAGTAAGCTTACTTCCATAAATCTACGTGGAATTTACTATTGGGGAACATCCCGATTTATACCCACATTGGACATTGGTACATCCGTTGCAATTTGCTGCATTTGTGATTAGACATGATGAATACTGAACTTTGGTACGGGACAAGCTGTGAGAGGGAAGGGGTGAATTGAAAATCGACGAAGTCAAAGTCCTCTTTCCGAGTCGACTACCACCTAGTGTGACAAAACCGCACAGTAAACAATTTGCTACAGAAAGACGGAATAAACGAAAATGAATAAGGAAGGTTTTGAATAAGCCAATACATCTCTGTTTGTGTACAAAAAAGGCCATCTCTTAAAGACAGCCCTTTTTACCTTCAGTTAAGGAACGTTTATTTTTTCATAAATTTATATGTTCCCATTTCGCCATTGGCGAATACCTTCATAATGTATGTGCCGGCACTTAAATGCGACACATCAATGGTTGAGGAAGCAGCGTTTACTTTAGCGGTAAATACTTCTTGTCCTACCAAATTGTATAAGGAAACACTTTCCATGTTTTTAACAGATTGCAACTGAAGCATGCCCGATGAAGGATTGGGGAAATAAGAGAATCCGGATAAAGCGTGCTCGGTAACGGACACGCCTGAACCTTCCGTAACTTCGATGGTATAATCTTCAGCCTGTCCCCAGCCATCCTCAGCTGAACATGGGTTATTGAGCGACGCATTAAATGTCTTTTTTACACGCATTCTGGTTGTTCCGATTTCAGCATCGGCAGGAACCACAATATCAGCAATAATCTGTTTGTCATCTGTTCCTGTCGAACTGAAAAGTTTATCTTCAATTTCGTATACTTCTCCTTCATCATCCAGCATATTATTCTGATTCCAGTCGATAAATACGAAAAAAACTATTATAATATTCACCCGCAGTATTTCCCTTCAATGTAATGGGGTATGTCTCTCCTTGTTGCATTATACCGGTAATGTCCGAAAAATCCTGATGGCCTGGAGTTCCATTTATAAACGCACTGCTTGAATTATCTATACCCGCTACTTTTACTGAAGTTATGGGCTCCACAACCGAATATATAAGAGGTCCGCAGTAAGGGAAAGGAAACCCGCCACTGGTCATGGGTTCACAATCTGCATAAAACGTATATACACCGTCCTTATCATTGCTAATAATAATAAAATTATTCCCATCGCTATAAGCAATGGCATGTCCAATGGACGTATTTCTGGTCGTTTCCATATAAGCTGTGGAATTGTTTGAGGTTGTTACCTGAAGCGATATCCAATAGGAAAATTCAGCACCGGCAGATCCCGACAATTCAATGGGATTAAGATCAAATAGCACATTTGAAAAATCCATACCCAAACCCGAACCCTTGTAAGTGTGAGATGTAGGCGTTACGGTTTGTGTAGCAAGAGGAGTTCCTACTGGAAGGCCACTGGCATCACTGTAAACTTTGATGAGACCCGAGGTAACCGTAACACCGGAGCCCATTGCAATGCTTGGCATTATGGCTTTTAAAGTTAAATTGTGGTCAGCAGGTACAATGATGTCGTTGGCGATAGTACTGTTAAAACCTCCGGTTGCACTGCATTGTTCTGCCCCTTGAAACCCATTGCTTGGGTTAGTTGCGTCGCAATTTACCTGTCCAAAAACGGTAATGCTCAAGAGCATAAAAAGGATTGTAGTAATTTCTTTCATTTTTTTAGTGCTTATAGTAAGTATAAGTACATTTTCTGAAACTTTGCCAGTGTGCACACCATCAAACCTTTATATTTCTTAATTTATCTGTAAAAGAATAATTAAAATCAAACACCTAAAACCCCAGTGAAAAAGTATAATCTTACAAAGGGAGCAATTTTACCGGATTGAATGCTTTTTTTTGTAATTATTTTATAATTACTGAATGCTATTTAAAAGGTGTACAAATGTATATGAAATTTTCGTTTTTGTAAGGATTTTGTTCACTTTCACCAGGGCAACTCCAAAAAAGGCAATGGCCGTAAGAAATTGTATAGGGAATGGCATTTGTATACAGCGTATGGATTGTTGAATGATTTAATTCTAAACCGGCATGACAAAGAAGTCATAGCAGATAGCCGGATATAAAAAATTTGATCGATGTATTTATTTAAAATCGTACTATTTTAGCAGGGATTTCCTACCGGCTCATCAGAAAAAACAAAGCCATGCATAAGGGGGATTATTACTTCGAGGAGATTGATAGACGGTACATTTCACTATTAGCCGCTATTACAGAGAATAAAAACAATAAAGATAACATTAGATTTGTAACTTGGAATTATGATTTACAACTTGAATTTGCTTTTAAGGCTTTCAATCATGATAGTTTATCTTTGAAATTCATATCACAAAACCTAAAATTCAGATGTAAGATTGGTGATAATGATTCATTGCAAGTTTGTCACCTTAATGGATATCATGGATTTTTTAACAGTTTTTAAAACAAAGCACATTGATGAAATTCTAGAATCAATAGGATATGTGTCAATATCTGAAACTGAATCCTATGATTCGAGGGTGGATAAATTACTATGGTAAGTTTCGTGGTTTTGAGTTATTAAAAGTATTTAGGTTGCTAAGAAAGAGACTTATTCGCTGGGTTCGGAGACGGTATAAGCGTTATAAAACGAGTTTAAATCGAGCTTTCCGATGGTTAGACAGAGTCAGGAAACAATATCCAACACTGTTTTACAATTGGCAAGTAGGATTTTTGAATTAAAACGCATAGATTTGTATAACAAGGACCCCCGATAAGGATCGGGGCAGGCTGTATGAGCTGAGAGGTTCAAGTACGGTCCTGTGAGAAGCTTGGGCTGAAATGCCCTTGCTTACTCGACCCGCCACCGTTGAACTAAACCGCCCTCTTTGGTGGGGCGGTAATTTGCGGTAATTTTCGATATTTGCATATACATAGTTCGGCAAATACTTGAGTAATGCCTTGAAATACAATAGCATATGTTTGTTGTAAGCCTGTTGTTTCAAATGGTTGACGATCAGAATAATTCGTGCATTCGTCTCAAGGAAACATCGTACTATT
>JAQVXN010000177.1 GCA_028709135.1 Bacteroidaceae bacterium
TGGCATAGGTCTTAATCCGCGTGTTGAGTGCAATAATTTTGGCAGGTGCATCTGTGATTTCTTTTCTCCAACCAAACTGAGCAGCAGGAAGTACGGACGTTAGGATTACTTTTATTTTGTTTGCCTTGGCAATGTCTACCATTGAAATGATATTCCCTATAGTTAATTCTTCATTATAGGTACAGGAATTTTCAGCTACATCATTTGTTCCGGCATTGATAATTACGAGGTAGGGATGCAGTTTTACTACGTCTTCGCGAAAGCGAAGTAGAAAATTGTAAGATGTTTGGCCACTGATGCCACGCGGGATAAAATGGTTTTTATTGAAAAAATCAGGGTGAGTATTCATCCATCGTTCCGTGATGGAGTTGCCTAAAAAAACGACACGTTTTTCTCCTTTTGTAGGAGCCGGTAGAGCAGCATTGTCTTTTGCGTAGCGCGCTGTATTGCCATAATCGTTTTGTTGTGCACAGAGTGTTAATGGCACTAGCGCGAGAAAGAGAAGTGTAAGAACAAAGATATTTTTAATTGAAACATCCTTTTTTGAGAAAATAGTTATTTTCATAGTGTATATAGTTATAATGAAGTTAATAAAATTTTTGTCTGTCTTGACGAAGCAAACAGGTGTTTTCTTAAACTGCAAATTTAAGTATTTTTTTTGAAGCAGTTTTTGTTTTGTCAAGCATTTCTTGGAAATTCTCAATATTTTGTAGGCGTTTTGAATCAAACTACTTCCAGAATTTATGAATTGTCTGAACGTATTAGTAAGGAAACTGTTTTTTTGTTTTAATAGGATCGTAAAGTATGAAAAAGAAGAGGTTTAATAAAAACGAGACCGATACTTTATATTTGTATAGGTCTCGTTTATAGTGAAATGTTTGAAGAAAAATCTTACAGTCTTGGTTTAGATGATTGTGTAGAGGGTTGAGCATTGATGACGTATGGCCAATCATTCTTCCATAAAACGCGATCGAGCAATACCATTCGGCCTTTATCGGGTTCTGCACGACTATAAGCATGATACATAATCCATGTTTGTCCCGATCGGTCTTCAACAAATTCTGCATTGTGTCCTGTGCCGGCCCATAGATTATTACCTTGAATAAGAATGTTGTATTGGTTATTAAGCATGGTGCCTCCATAAGAATTTACATAGGGGCCTAAAAGATTTCTGGAACGGCCACAAACAGTTTTATAAGTACTGTTAACACCTTCGCAGCAACTTCCTACAGAACCAAAATAATAGTAATATCCATTGCGTTTGTAAATATAGCTTCCTTCGAATGCAGATCCTGCAATTTTAACTTTTTCCGCTCCATTTTTGATCGAAAGACCGTCGTCACTGAGTTCAATGGCGTAGATTCCATAGAAACTCCCCCATACGAGATATTTTTTCCCGTTGTCCTCTACATAGCATGGATCGATGCTGTTTTTAACACCAATCTCATAACTGTAAAAAAGTTTTCCTCCGGGATTGACGAAAATATATGGTCCTTGCGGTTTCGAAGCGTAGGCCACGCCAATGCCGCAGCTGTCAACACCGCCCCATACAGACATCGCGAAAAAGATCACGTATTTATCTCCGATTTTACTGGCGTCGAGAGCCCAAATACCTCCGTTCTTTACAAAAGAAGGTTGTACCGCAAATGCAAAAGAGAGATAGGTCCAATTGATGAGGTTTGTGGACCGGTAGATACCACCTCCGGTGGCAAAGAGATAATAGTAACCGTCGCCACCGTCCATAACGCTGGGATCAGGCGCATCTTTTGCAATAACGGGGTTTGAAAAGAAGGTGCCGGTTTGAGCTACCGAGGTTAAAACTTGTGACTTTGTGGGGATGATACACGTAAAGAGAAGGATTAAAAGAGTACCGATGGAATATGATATTTTCATTTCAGCGTTATTTTACGAAAACTTTAAAAGACTGTCCGTGAGTTGATACAATATAAATGCCATGAGGCAGGATCTGCCCGTTTTGCATGGCGCGTCCCGAAATGTCATAAATGCGGTAATCATTTGTGCCATTTACAATAATTTGGCGGCCAAGAACAGACACGTTTATGTCTTTGTTTAGAGAAACGTTGTTTAAGCCTGTCGTGCCGGTGTTAATTTTGACGAGAATCCACGCAAAACCAGAATAACCAGACGTACTGATGTAAGAAATTTTGTCCGGGGTATCGGCTGTGAGATCTGCTGCATTTAGAAAACGGGTAACGCCGAATTCGTCTATGGAGCTGAATGCAACTTGATCTTCTTTAATAGGAGTAATTCTCCATTGTGCAGCAGTAGATTCGATAGCAGCATCTTGCGTGTAATAGAAATTATTGGTGATCACGTAGGATTGTCCAATATAACGATTAGAATAGCAATTACGAATGTAGAAAGCTGTGGAATCTTGATTAGGTATGAGCATCCACTGTTGATGCAAATTGGAAGAGTCAACTACCGAAATAAGAAAGTCGTTGCCGCCGTTGCTGTTGCTCGAATTATCCTGAATGCAACAAGTGGAAAAGGTGTGTTTGGCACTCATAATACGGTAATAAGTGGTTCCTGAAGAGGTCTGGGCATAAATGTTTATACTACAAAATAGTCCAGCCAAAGAAGCTAAAATGATTATAAGCTTTTTCATGTAAAATTTCTTTGATGTTACAAAGATAAGTATTTTCTTTTAAATTGACTAAATGAGATAAGGTGGATTCGCTTTTGAAAAATATAGTTTAACGCGGATCTATTACTCAATGCTCCATAATTATTATTCTGTTTTACGTTAAAGTCGGATGAAAAAGTTTTTTTTACAAAAGCAAATTGCACATCTGGAATTGAATGTGTATTTTTGCGAACGAAAACGGAATAGAAACTATTTTGATGAGAAAAGCAACGATGATATTATTTGTCCTATTTATGGCTGCAAATGCATGGGGACAGCGGATTTTAAGTTTGGACAGCTGCAGAGCTCTGGCCATGCGGAATAATAAACAGTTACTGATTAGTCAGGATAACAAAGAAGCTGCAAGTTACGAACATCAAGCTGCAAAAACGAACTATTTACCGAAAGTCGGATTGGATGCAGCATATATTTGGAATGAAAAATCAACGCACTTATTAAATAAGGACACCCGGAATGATTTGACAAAATTAGGGACATCTGCAATGGGTGATTTATCTCAATCTGCAGCAGCCATAGTGCAGCAATTCCCTGAATTGGCTCCATTGTTACAGAGTTTGGGAACACCAGTAGCTGGTGCGTTAAATGCCATGGGGTCTCGAATTGTTGATGCTTTCAAAACGAATACCTATAATATCTATACCGGTGCATTGGTGCTTACACAGCCCATTTATTTGGGTGGCCGAATAAAGGCATACGATCAAATAACTAATTATACGGAGCGCTTATTGGGAGCTCAACATGATCAACTTACTCAAGAAGTTATTTACAGCATCGACCAAGCTTATTGGCAGGTTGTTTCATTATCCGGAAAGAAACGCTTGGCAGAAAGTTATCTGAGAATGTTACAAAAATTAGATGGCGATATTCAGAAGATGTATGAGCAGGGGGTAACTACAAAAGCGAGTACATTAACAGTGCGTGTAAAATTGAACGAAGCAGATATGACCCTCACGAAGGTAACGGACGGATTGAGTTTGTCTAAAATGTTATTATGCCAAATTTGTGGTTTACCGGTAGGTAGTGATGTAAAATTGCAAGACGAAGACAAATCTGAAATTTCCGTAGAAATTACTTTACAGAAACCAGATACAACAGAGGCATTCAGCCAACGTAAGGATTTGCAAGCATTGGAGGAGGCTACCAAAATAGCAGAAGAGAATATTAAACTTGTTAAGGGAACTTATCTTCCGTCGTTATCTGCATTTGGTGGTTACAGTTTGATGAATCCGAATGTTTATAATGGGTTTCAAAATAAATTTGCAGGCAATTTTAGTATTGGCGTAACACTTCATGTGCCTATTTGGCGTTGGGGAGAAGGTAAATATCGTGTGCGTGCAGCTCAAGCATTGGCGCAAGGTCAACGCCATCTATATCAGGATGCTAAGGAGAAAATTAATTTAGAGGTTAATCAAGCTAAATTCAAAGTCAATGAAGCTCAGAAAAAGTTATTGATGACTCGAAAAAACTTGGAAAAAGCAGATGAGAATCTCCATTATGCTGATGTAGGTTTTCATGAAGGAGTCATTGCTGCAGCTGATATGCTTGAAGCGCAAACAGCTTGGGTACAGGCCAGATCTGAAAAACTGGATGCTGAGATAGAAATGAAATTGACAGAAATTTATCTGAGCAAATCACTAGGCAAGCTTAACTACTAAAAGAGAGATTTATTTACTTATAGAAAAAGATACAAGATTATGGCAAAAAAAAATAAATCAGAATTTTCCATTATTCTAAGACCGATTATTTTTATTAATATTATAGTTCTTGTCATAGGAATTATTGGGTATTTGACACTGGGAAAAGATAATGAAACAATTCAAGGGCAAGCCGAAGCTACCGAGTACAGGGTATCGAGTAAGGTGCCTGGAAGAGTTTTGAAATTTTATGTTCAAGAAGGTCAGCATGTCAATGCCGGTGATACTTTGGTTCGTTTGGATGCTCCGGATGTTCAGGCAAAAATGGAACAAGCACAGGGTGCTCAGAATGCAGCGCAAGCGATGAGTAATAAAGCTCAACGAGGTACGCGCGAAGAACAGATAAAAGGTGCTTTTGAACTTTGGAAAGAGGCACAAGCTGGTGTTTCAATTGCGGAGAAAACCTATAAGCGTATAAAGGCCCTTTATGATGAAGGCGTTGTGCCAGCTCAGCGGCTGGACGAAATTACGGCGAAACGCGATGCTGCTATAGCAACCGAACAAGCAGCTCGTTCTCAGTATCAAATGGCTGTAAATGGTGCGCAACGTGAAGATAAAGAAGCCGCACATGCCATGGTAGATCGTTCAAAAGGTGCTGTAGCTGAGGTAAA
>JAQVXN010000178.1 GCA_028709135.1 Bacteroidaceae bacterium
CATGGCATTCGCAGGATAATGACCATATGTAACAATCGAAAAAAAGTAATCAGCCTGCAAGTCCGCCAATTTCAAGAAGTCTATCATCGGCGGTGCCACCTGTCCAAAATGCACTGGAAAAACGAAACCAATCACGTCTGCCGTATGACAAAGAGAGCCGCTTTCTATACATTTTACGACAGGAAGTACTTCTCCACCCAAACTGAGAGCGACATGAAGCGAATTTCCCGTAGCAGAAAAATAAAAAATTTTCATTGACAGTAATTGATTACCAATAGATCAATCTAGAAAAATATTTCGTGTGAATTTGTTAAAACAAGAATGCCTTTTCCAGCCAATAGACGAACATCCCGGATATGAACCCGGCAAAAGCCAACAAACTAAAATGTTTCAAATACCAACCGAAAGTAATTTTTTCCAGCCCCATCGCTACAACTCCGGCTGCACTTCCTATAATAAGAATGCTTCCCCCCGTACCGGCACAATAGCCCAACAACTGCCAAAACGTACCGTTTTGCACAAAACTGACCAATTCCGGATTTGCAAGTGCAGCTGCAGGAGTAGCAATATCGTACATGCCCATACAAGATGCAACCAACGGAACATTATCTACAATAGAAGAAGTCAAACCAATGGCCCCCGTAACAACGTACGCATTTCCACCTGATATGACTTCCAATTGACGTCCCAAAGCGGAAAGTACACCCGTTTCCTGCAAAGCAGCAACGGCCATCAAAATTCCAAGAAAAAACAAAATCGTTGAAAGATCTATTGAATGAAGAATATCACTCACACGGTGCGACGTATGCGACCCCATTCCCCGGCGACGATAAAAAGTTTCCGTCATGATCCATAATAATGAAAGAACCAAAATAATGCCCATAAAAGGAGGTAACCCCGTTACACTACGAAAAATCGGAACAAGGACAAGTCCCACAACACCTATATAAAAGACAGCGTGCCGCTGACGTCTGGAGAAATCATACGGATTAATTGGTTTATCGCCGGTTGTCCCCTGCACATTAGCAACCGTTCCATTCAATTTGTGCTGAACAAACAACAACGGAACCACAATACAAGCAACAGCAGGTAAAAAGACCTCTTTAAGTACCCCTAAAGTAGAAATATTCCCTTTTATCCACAACATAATGGTAGTTACATCACCGATGGGAGAGAATGCTCCACCGGCATTCGCAGCCAAAACGATCATACCGGCATAGCGCAACCGTATTTCACGCTGCGGAACCAACTTTCGGAGCACCATAATCATCACAATCGTTGTAGTGAGATTATCCAGTACAGCAGAAATAAAAAACGTCATAAACGTAATGCGCCATAATAAGGCACGTTGGCTTTTCGTTTTTACTTTTTCACGTACAAAGTCAAATCCCCCGTTTGTATCAACAACTTCGACAATTGTCATTGCCCCAAGTAAAAAGAAAATAATTTCGCTTGTATCACCTACGTGAGCAACAAAAATTTTATTGATAACATACGAGGCAGCCGTTCCCATAGCACCTACTCCAAGTTTGCTCTTCCACTGCTGAAAATCAGCTGCATGAAACAAATTCACGTAGGCATCACAATTTGCCATATAGAGCATCCAACACGTGACACTTAAAAGAAGTGCAATAGCCGTTTTGTTTACTTTCAAACTATTTTCCATTGTTATCAGGAAATAGCCAAAGAGAAATATAATTACGATGGAAACAGTCATTTTCTTGTATGATTTAGGACTGTAAAATTACTATTTTTTTGTCAATAAACAAAAAGAAAGATAGGAATCCCTTTGCTGATCCTATAAAAAAGCAAGAACAAAGACTCCTGTTGATCTCAATTTTTCAAATTCAGATGAAACATTGAAAAAAATCGGGGCAAAAAACAATTTTCATTTGAACGAAAAAAGTCCCTACTGAAGCAGAGACTTTTTAACTTTGGTTGTTCCAAGCCGACTCGAACGGCTACTGAGAGTACCAAAAACTCTAGTGCTAACCATTACACCATGGAACAATCGTAGGATAAAGGAAATCCTTTATTAGTGGTGCAAAGATACTGCCTCTTGGGCAAATAACCAAATAAACTGGCTTAATTTTTATTTTTGCGCGCGTGTTTAAAATATTTTTTATTTAGCAATAATCAGGAAATAATTCTTTTTGCCCCGTTGAACAAGGAGATATTTTCCATCTAGCAGATCGTCGCTCGTGATGAGATATTCGGGATCTGCAAGTTTTTCCTTATTAAGACTGACACCTCCGCCTTGCACAAGTTTACGCAATTCGCTCTTGGAACTAAAACATTGCGTTTTCTCTGCCAACAAGTCTACAGCTTTGCTGTCGGTTATCGCGTCTTTCGACAATTCAAATGTTGTGACACCCTCAAACACATTGAGCAATGTGGCTTCGTCCAAACGTACAAGGTTTTCTTTGGTAGATTTGCCAAACAGCAGATTACTGGCATCAATAGCCAAATCATAAGCTTCACGGCCATGTACCATTACAGTCACTTCTTCCCCCAAACGTTTTTGAAGTTGTCTGCGACCCGGATCAGCTTTGTGCTCTTCTACGAGAGCGTCTATTTCATCCTTTTCAAGTGAAGTAAAAATTTTAATATAACGCTCAGCATCAGCATCACTTACATTCAGCCAAAATTGATAAAATTTATAAGGTGTTGTGCGCTGGGCATCCAACCAAATATTGCCACTTTCCGTCTTACCAAATTTTTTTCCGTCAGCTTTTGTAATTAATGGGCAGGTAAGTGCATAAGCAGCATTCTCTATCCCTAAGGTACGACGAATCAGCTCTACGCCGGTAGTCATGTTTCCCCATTGGTCGTTACCACCCATTTGCATTTTGCAACCTTTGGCCTGATATAAATGTAAGAAATCATATCCCTGAAGTAGCTGATATGTAAATTCGGTAAAGGAAAGTCCATCACGCGCGTCTCCGTTAAGACGTTTCTGCACACTGTCTTTGGCCATCATGTAATTGACCGTAATGTGTTTGCCTACCTCGCGTACAAAATCCAGAAACGAGAAATCCTTCATCCAGTCATAGTTATTCACCATCTCTGCATTGTTAGGCGCCGTGCTGTTAAAATCCAAGAAATGGGCTACCTGTTTTTTGATACACTCTTGATTATGATAAAGCGTATCGGAATCCAATAAATTACGTTCCTGACTTTTTCCGGAGGGATCTCCAATCATACCCGTAGCGCCGCCGACAAGAATAATAGGCTTATGACCACAACGCTGCAAGTGGCGGAGCATCATAATCCCGCAAAGATGTCCAATATGCAGAGAGTCCGCAGTTGGGTCCGTTCCTAAATAGGCTGTCACCATCTCCTTTTGGAGGAGTTCTTCTGTTCCCGGCATCATTTGGGCAATCATGCCGCGCCATTTCAGTTCTTCAACAAAATTCATCGATCGAATGAGTAAATAGTTTTATATTTCCTGCAAAGTTAAGTATTTAATTAGGAATATCGAGCGCATCCTGCTGTAAAGTATTTACCTGCATCAGTGTCAATTTAGAATCGTCGGTCTCCATGAGTCTGCGCTCAGGAGGACAAAGGCGTAAAGAATCTGGATTAAAAAATGGGCCGAAACTTAAATAAAAACCAGCCTCAATCAATTGATGAGCTAGTTCAGGCTTTCCACGAAAACCATGCACCACACGACGCTGTTCTGCGGGATGAAGACGATTAAACTGTAGCAATTCACTCCAAGCCCTTACACAATGAATAATCAGAGCCTTTTCATTCTGTTCAGCTAATATCATTTGAGCTTCAAAAAAGTTTTGTTGTTGCAGAAAAGAAATCTTGCTGCGCTTATCGAGTCCACATTCTCCGAGAGCAACCACTTGGGGGTGTTGAATGATGCTTCTTAAATTTTGGAAAGCTTGATTCCAATCTCCTTGATAAAGAGGAAAGATTCCAGCAGAATAAAGTTGTCCCGAAGCAGGATCAAAGTTCTGAAGGTCAGAAAGTACTTGCATCGGCAAATTCACGATAGCCGTGCCTGGCAGAGAATTTCTATTATGAGTGTGCTGGTCGAAAAGTGCCATACCACGTAATACTTTATTTAAGGTACGGGATCATAACCACTACCACCCCAGGGATGGCATTTCAAGATGCGTCGAATAGCCAAATAAAGACCTTTCAAAGGACCATACTTACGAATTGCTTCCACTGCATATTGTGAACAAGTTGGTGTGAACCGGCACGAAGGAGGAGTAAAGGGCGATATACACTTCTGATAAAACCTGATGGGGAGAATAAGTATCCAACAGATAACATTCCGTAGTAATAACAGTACTTTCATAAACGTTCAGCAACTAGTTTCAAAAGACGTATAACACTTTCAGTCACTTTTGCACTACTTTGAGGGCTATCCGACATCCAGACGAAGGCAAGATGCATGCGCAGACCATTTTCAATTAAGGGTTTCCGCAAAATTTCTTTATGCAAACGAAAAGCTTCACGCATTTGGCGTTTTGCTCGATTTCGATTTACAGCATAATGAAAATGACGTTTTGACACACTTATCAGTACCATTAATGGCTCCACGCCATTGTCAACCTGGCGAAAAACAGCACGTACGGGGAAAACAGACAACGAGCGGGAACCACTCGAAAAGAGTTGTTCTATGTCAGTCTCTGACAACATTCGTTCTGATTTTTTAAATCCGTGGAGCATCCTGTTATTCTTTTATTTTTCTTCTCTTTTTAAAAACAAGGTGCGACCGGTGCATTTTACTAAAAAAGCCCTCGGTCGCACCTTTTGCAGCATCACGCTGCTACTGGGTTTATTCCGTTACAATTTATTTTTCTTTCATCTGTTGCTCAAGATAAGCATCCAACGCACCTGTAATAGAAGGCGATTCTGGTGTCGGCGCTTTCAGATCCAA
>JAQVXN010000179.1 GCA_028709135.1 Bacteroidaceae bacterium
AATGTATGCATTTTCCTTTGTTTACCGCGTAAGTCCCGATGTTTTCAGGAATAGTTTCGTCGCGAGGAATACATATTTGAAATTTTGAATTTGGAAAGTGCACCGCATAAGTTTTCATGAGTTTCTTCATATTAATGATGCGGGCCATGCCGTAAGGATTTCCGCCTTGAAGTTGTTCAAAATTATTCCATATAAGGGGTAATCCGTTTTGTTTGATTTTGGAAAGCAGTGTTTTTATATCTGTCATGTTACCAAAAGCGTCTTTGGCAATTAAGAACGATGGGAATTGCTCTACAATAGCTACGGCTACAACGATTTTCCCTTTGCTAAGTACGTAAAAACCGCCGTTACTCATTCTGGCTGTTTCGTCAATGTCCTTTAAGTCGCTCAGAGTATGTTGAATGGAAAAAGGTCTTTTTAGTAGTTCGTGTTGAACAAAACCAGATATTTCCGGAGTTAATGTTTCTGGTTCGAGAGATTGTTCTGAAGAGGGTGAAATGGTTTCTTTTGAAGAGAAGAAACACTTTATGTAATTTCTGCGTTCGTAATAATTGTATAGTTCATGTGTGGCTGGTATTAGGAGAGATAGTAGTGCTCCTCTTTTATATAGTGCACGATGAGATTTCTCCAAAACTTGAGTTGCATATCCTTTCCCTTGTTCTTCCGGTCGTGTAAGAAGTCCGGAAACATAACCTACACTTATCTTTTCACCAAAAAATGTCATGTTATAGGGAATGCTCTGCATGGCGGAGAGTAAAATGCCATTTCGTGTCATGTAGAAGGTCCTTCTGGTTGAGAACCTTCTAGAAAAATACAATTTGGTAAATTCTTCACTGTCGTGAAAAATATTTTCCCATAAATCCTTGCAGACAAATAGCAATGTGGCTTTACAGAATCTTGCCATCACTAAAATGATGTTTAGTTATAACGGAATATTTTTTTAAAATGATTTCCGGCTGGTAGGATAGTTTTGCTTTGCGAAGTCCATCGATACCTAGATCTTCTTCTCGGTTAATAAGCTCGTACTGGTCTGGCAAATGACTGCAGAATTCCTTATTAATAATGGCATATGCACCTTCGAAATCTGGGCTTGCTTTTTCTACACAAACATCGAAAATGTCTTCACTGATTGGGGCTCCGTAAGTATAGGCCACGAGTTGGTCGCCTACATAGATCACACCTCCTGTGCCACCCAAAGTATCCCAATTATCGAAGACACGTTGAATGGACTGGCGTTCAGCACGAACATCATCTTCGCGACCCTCATTTTGTTCTTTCTGCATCCACTCTTTATCTAGTTGCAAACAAGCAGTGAAATCTTCCGGGGAAAGCGGTTTGTAAATGTAGTCGGGGTATCGATTGCGGAAGCGGTTTACAAAGTTTCGTTTGGATTGGAGCTTTTTACCAGCCAAGTTGGCGAGATCATCATGTCGATAAATGTAGTCACAGTAGTTCCGGTTATATTCGAAAACGAAAAAATCCGGCATGGCAGCTTCAACTAAGGGCAGCATTTTTTCACATACGCCCATCATTAAAAATGGGTGTGAGTTGCGTTCAGCTTCTTGAATAAGGATGGGTAACAGACCAGCGAGGTCTTCTTTGTCAAAAAGTGACATAAAAGCTACGTGCCCGTTTGCTATGAAGCGGAATATCAAATGAGTCCTCCATTCTGCAATTTCCGTATTGTAACGAGGTTGCCAACTGAAGATGTTCATGAAATTGAGATCACAATTCATGCCGCAAAGAGGAACTTTGCGGTCTATAAAAAGTTGTTTGTCCGCTATAGTGACTGGATGATATTGGAGTTCTATTTGATTCATAACTGTAAAATTTAAAAATTAGTAATGGGTGTGGAGGCAATCAGAATAATAAATGAAACAATTTTATAAAAAAGAAAAAAACAGGTGGCATAAAGAGGGCCGGCATTAAATTGAGTGTTTTGCAGTTTTTGATGTTCAGAATGTTGAGTCCTGTTGACAGGATGAGAACGCCTCCAACAATAGAGATTTCAGTAATCAGGTCGGCCGAGATGAGCCCACTGCCGTATAAAGTGAGCAGGTATATGGCACCTTGCCAGCAAAATAGTACTGGGGCTGCCAGAACCATGCCGATGCCGTAAGTAGAAGCAAGTATGGAGGAAGATACAAAGTCCAGCGTGGCATTCGTGAAGAGATAGGTGTTATCTCCGTAAAGAGCACTGTTCATGGGTCCTACCATAGAGAGGGTGCCGATACAGTAGAGCAGGATGCCCGTTGTGAGTCCTTTTGTTAATTCTCCTCCTGAAATGCGTGCAGTAGCATGATTTAGCCGATAATCAAGTTTTAAAAAAGTTCCTAAAACGCCTCCTACTGCCATTGCCAGAATGAACATGACAGGGAAATGACTGTCTTTCATGTGGGTAATAGCAGTATTGGCACCTAATATGACCGTGCACAGTCCCAAGGCGTTGTAGAGCGCGTGAACATAGCGCTCGTTGATGCCTCGACGAATCACTGCGCCAAGTACACTACCACCGATAATAGCTGCCGTATTGACAATTGTACCTAACATATTTAATTCCTTTATTTCTGCAAAAATACTAAGAAAGAGGAGAACAATCGAAATTTTGAGCATATTTAGACATTTTCAGTTTGAACTTTTACTAGAATGTAATTAAATGTGTATATTTGCAGGATATGAATGAATCGATATATTAAATAAATATTCATAAACAAAATGAGAAAAATCCAATTCAGTCTTGTTTATAGAGACATGTTCCAATCATCTGGAAAGTATCAACCGCGAAAGGATCAGTTAGTTCGCGTAGCTCCTGCTATCATTGATATGGGTTGTTTTGCGCGTGTTGAGACAAACGGTGGTGCTTTTGAACAAGTCAACCTGCTTTATGGCGAAAATCCTAATCAGGCTGTTCGTGCTTTTACGAAGCCGTTTAATGAAGTCGGCATTAAAACTCACATGCTTGATCGAGGACTGAATGCCTTGCGCATGTATCCTGTTCCTGCTGACGTACGTAAATTAATGTATAAAGTAAAACACGCGCAAGGGGTGGATATTACGCGTATTTTTTGTGGTTTGAATGATGTGAGAAACATTATTCCCAGTATCAACTATGCTCAAGAAGCGGGCATGATTCCTCAGGCCACACTTTGTATAACGACATCACCGATTCATACTGCGGAATATTATTTCAAGATTGCAGAAAAACTCATTAAGGCCGGTGCTCCTGAAATTTGTCTTAAAGATATGGCGGGAGTTGGGCAGCCTGCCATGTTGGGCAAACTTACGGGCATGATCAAATCGAAATATCCTGATATTATAATTCAGTATCACGGTCATTCGGGCCCGGGACTTTCCATGGCTTCCATTCTGGAAGTATGTAAGAACGGTGCTGACGTAATTGATACTGCTATTGAACCACTTGCTTGGGGAAAAGTCCATCCTGATGTTATTTCGGTTCAGAGCATGTTGAAAAATGAAGGTTTTGAGGTACCAGAAATTAACATGACGGCCTATATGGAGGCGCGCAAGTTGACGCAGGAATTTATTGATGATTTCTTGGGATACTTTATGAATCCGAATAATAAGTTGATGAGTTCGTTGCTTTTAGGTTGTGGTCTGCCTGGTGGCATGATGGGATCTATGATGGCTGATTTAAAAGACATTATGACGGCTATAAATCATGCTCGTGAAAGCAAAGGGGAAAAACCATATTCTGTAGATGAGCTGTTGATACGTCTCTTTAATGAGGTGGCTTATGTTTGGCCGCGTGTGGGTTATCCTCCTTTGGTTACTCCATTTAGTCAATATGTCAAGAATATTTCTCTAATGAACCTGCTCACGTTAGAAAAAGATCAACCTCGTTTCACGATGATGGACGACAACATGTGGGGTATGATCTTGGGTAAGAGCGGGCGTTTGCCCGGCAAAGTAGCTCCGGAACTTGTGGAAATGGCCAAAGAAAAAGGCAAAGAGTTTACGGATGCAGATCCGCAGAGCTATTATCCAGATGCACTTCCAGAATTTGAGGAGAAAATGAAGAAGGAAGGTTGGGATGAAGGTCCTGACCAAGAGGAACTTTTTGAATTGGCGATGCACGAAAGTCAATATCGCGACTACAAGAGCGGTTTAGCTAAACGTCGTTTCGAGGAGGATCTTGAAAAGGCCAGACAAGCTAAAGATCTTGTTAAGCTTACTCCGGAAGAGATTTCTGCCAAATTGCACGCTGAGGCCGATCCCATTGTTGCCAATGAGAGCGGACGTGTACTTTGGGATGTTAAAGGAGGAGATGAAGGCGAGAAGGGACTGGAGCCCTATGTCGGTAAGTCGTATAAAGATGGGGATCAATTTTGCGTAATTGAGACCAACAACGGAACGCTTGTAAGCATTCCTGCTGATATGGGCGGACGCGTGGTTGAAATTTGTGTAAAGCAGGGTGGTGCCGTGCGTCGCGGAGATATCATTGCTTATATTCGTCATTTCTAGTTTTCTAAATTTTATATTTTTAGGGGGTCCCTGTATCCGTAGTGATATAGGGACCTTTATTTTTATATGTCCGGTTCTGAAGAATGCAAGATTCTCTTTAAAAAATGTTCCGGATAATTCCAATCAATTTAAATGTACAATTGAATGGGTAGTTTCCTTGTTGAAAGATAATCTAAACAGATTCTGATGTTTTTCTGCTTTTTATTTTTGTTCTCTTTTTGTGAAGATGCAAGCCGTAAAATAAACTCGTTGCTTTCAAAGAATTGATTCGATCGTGTTTTCCCAATTTTTACATGCTCAATCAAAGTTGGTGACGCAGTGCGTCACAAAAGAAACGCAGTGCGTCATGAAAAAAACGCGTCGCGTCACAAAAGAAACGCACCGCGTCACCAAGAATAAGAGGTAACC
>JAQVXN010000180.1 GCA_028709135.1 Bacteroidaceae bacterium
CTTTTAATTTTATTTTTATTGATGTCCTTGAACTTTTCCAATAAAAACTCAAGAAGACCACATATTTCTGTTACTTCTAATGTTCTAACAATTGTTTGTTGTTGTTTGTTTATATGATTGTCCATTGTTCTCATAAAATAAAAGACAAAAATACAATTATTTTTCTATCCTCAAAAATTTTATAATCATTATTATGTTTAATAGAGATTTTATTATGTCATTTGGTTAGTTCAAATGAATTTCATTCTATAAAAACTGCAAAGATAAAATTTTAGATAATTGTTGTTTGACTTCTTGGGAAAAGTTAATATCAATTTTAAATGAAAATGAACAAACTGAATCAATCTGCTTAGAAAGAATTTTAGCCTCATAATGCTTCAATATATGCATCACGTCATTTAGACTAGTGTAATTGAACGTCATATTAATAGTATCTTGAATTTTACACGTTACAAAAACAGCTTGGTTCAAAGCTTCTTCTGCGGCCTGTTTATAAGCTGCAATTAAGCCACTCGTACCTAATTTGATTCCTCCAAAATAACGTACGACAGCAACTAAAACATTTGTTAATGCTTTTGAACGAATAGTGCTTAGAATAGGACGCCCTGCTGTACCAGAAGGTTCTCCTCCATCAGAAGCTCTGAAATCTTGTCCTTCAGGTGATATTACATAGGCATAGCAAATATGACGAGCATCATGATACGTTTTTCTTAATTCCTTAATATTGCATTCAATCGTGGTAACATTGTCTACTGGAATCGCAAAAGATAGAAAAGTACTCTTTTTAATGACCAACTTCCCTATCGATACATTCTTTATTGTAATAAACGAACTTTCTTTCATTCTTCAAAGGTAATACTTATCATTCAAAAAACATTGTAAGCAAGATATTTTTAATTAGGTTAAGCGATTATCTGGAAATAAATCACTAATTTTGCAGTCACTGAAAAAAACAATATAAAATGATGATTAAGATCACTTTTCCGGACAACACCGTAAAAGAATTTGAATCCGGTGTTACAGCTCAAGAAATCGCAGAAAGCATTTCTTCCAGATTAGCTAAAGAAGTTTTATCATGCTCTATAAACGGTCAGGTTACAGAACTGAACCGCCCCATAACAACAGACGCAACATTAAAACTTTTTAAATGGGAAGATGAAGAAGGCAAAAAAACTTTTTGGCACACTTCTGCGCACCTTCTTGCGGAAGCACTACAGGAACTCTATCCAGGAATTGAATTTGGTATTGGTCCTGCCATTGAAAATGGTTTTTATTATGATGTCTTAACTCCTGAAGGCAGTGTTATTAAAGAAAGTGATTTTGAAACCATCAACAACAAAATGGCCGAAATTGCAAAACGTGGGGAGTCCTTGGTGAAAAAAAACATTACCAAGATGGATGCTTTAGATTTTTTCGAAAAGAAAGGCCAAAAACTAAAATTGGAGCTCATTAATGAGTTGACCGATGGAACAATTTCTACATATACTCAAGGTAACTACACGGATTTATGTCGTGGCCCTCATTTAATTTCTACGGAACCTATCAAAGCAATCAAAGTAACAGCAGTTTCAGCAGCTTTCTGGCGTGGCGATGCTAAACGCGAAACAATGACACGTGTTTATGGTGTTTCTTTCCCTAAAAAGAAATTGCTTGATGAGTATCTTGTGATGCTTGAAGAAGCAAAAAAGAGAGACCATCGTAAAATCGGGAAAGAAATGGAACTATTCATGTTCTCCGATCGCGTAGGTAAAGGACTTCCTATCTGGCTTCCAAAAGGTACTGACTTACGGCTTCGACTTGAAGCTTTTCTTAAGAAAATACAAACTAGATATGGTTATCAGCAGGTAATCACTCCACATATTGGTTCCAAACAATTATATGTAACATCCGGACACTATGCCAAATATGGTAAAGATTCTTTCCAGCCCATTCATACACCAAATGAGGGTGAAGAATATATGCTAAAACCTATGAATTGTCCACATCATTGTGAGATCTATGCACGTAAGCCTCGTTCATATAAAGATTTGCCTATCCGTATTGCTGAATTTGGTACAGTTTATCGTTATGAACAAAGTGGTGAATTACACGGATTAACACGTGTACGTAGTTTTACACAAGATGATGCGCACATTTTTTGCCGTCCTGATCAAGTTAAAGATGAGTTCCTTAGTGTGATGGACATCATTATGAAGGTATTCAAAACGTTTAAATTTGAAAATTACGACGCACAAATATCTCTGCGTGATCAGAATGATCACAGTAAATATATTGGTTCAGATGAAAATTGGGAGAAAGCAGAATCCTCTATTATTGAAGCATGCAAAGAAAAAGGTATGCACGCTCATATAGAATATGGTGAAGCAGCATTCTATGGTCCAAAACTAGACTTTATGGTTAAAGATGCCATTGGTCGTAGTTGGCAGTTAGGTACCATTCAAGTTGATTATAATCTACCAGAACGCTTCCAACTTGAATATGTCGGAGATGATAATGAGAAACATCGTCCCGTGATGATACATCGCGCGCCATTCGGCTCAATGGAACGTTTTGTGGCTGTACTTATCGAACATACCTGCGGTCATTTCCCTTTGTGGCTTACTCCAACACAGGTTGCAATTTTACCTATCTCTGAGAAATTTATTGATTATGCTCAGAAAATTAAAGCTTATTTTGATGAAAATGATGTTCGTTCCACCATCGATGATCGTAACGAAAAAATTGGCAGAAAAATTCGCGATAATGAAATGCAGCATATACCCTACCTTATTATAGTAGGTGAAAAAGAAGCTCAAAATGGCACCGTCTCCATACGCAAACAAGGTGAAGGCGACCAGGGCTCACTAACTTATGATGATTTTGTCAAGAAAATTCAGGCAGAAGTGCGTGAAATGACAAAATTTTAATTAACTTTGCATCGCTAAAATAAAAACTGACGCATTTCTGAATGAAGAATGATTCTTTAAAACAAGAGTATCGTATTAATAATCAAATTTTTGCGCGCGAAGTACGCATTGTTGGTGATAACATTGAATCTACTGTACTACCTACAGCAAAAGCATTGGCAATTGCAGAAAACAAGGGTTTAGATTTAGTTGAAATTTCTGCAACGGCAAATCCGCCTGTATGTAGAATTATTGACTATTCGAAATTCCTTTATCAGCAAAAGAAACGCCAAAAAGAAATTAAGGCAAATCAGGTTAAAATCAGCGTTAAAGAAATACGTTTCGGACCTCAGACGGATGATCATGACTACGATTTTAAATTAAAACATGCCCATGAATTTCTAGAAGAGGGAAATAAAGTGAAGGCGTTTGTTTATTTTCGAGGACGTAGTATTGTTTTTAAAGAGCAAGGAGAAGTTCTACTCCTTCGTTTTGCAAATGATTTGGAAGATGTGGGAAAAGTAGAACAAATGCCGGAACTTTTGGGAAAACGTATGACTATGTTTATTGCGCCTAAAAAGGTTCCTATAGTAAAAAAAGTTAGTAAGCAACAGGCACAGGTAGAAGAGCTAAAGAAGAAAAATATTGGAAATATACCTAAGAACAATAATCCCAAAGAATATGCGGGACCGAAAGTTGAAGGCGAAGAATAAAATTAGGATTAACGCGTGTAGTGTAAATGATTTCACGCTGCCGCAATCATAAATAAATTTTTAAACAACAAGAAAAATGCCAAAAGTAAAGACGAATTCCGGTGCGAAAAAGAGATTTACTCTTACTGGAACAGGTAAAATTAAAAGAAATCATGCTTACCATAGTCATATCTTGACTAAAAAAACAAAAAAGCAAAAGAGAAATCTTGACCACATGGCTATTGTAGACAAGACAAATCTTCGTCAGGTAAGAGAGTTGATGAAACTCCGTTAAATTCATCACAAAACAAAAAATTTTTCAACCGAATGTTTAGCTAAAAAGAACGTAGGAATCGCTACGACGCTTACATTCACAAAGATTTAAGTTATGCCAAGATCAGTAAATCATGTTGCTTCAAGAGCAAGAAGAAAAAAGATTTTAAAATTAACACGTGGTTATTATGGTGCGCGTAAGAATGTTTGGACTGTTGCCAAAAATACTTGGGAAAAAGGTTTAACATACGCATTCCGTGACCGCCGAAATAAAAAACGCTCATTTCGTGCCTTATGGATTCAACGTATTAATGCAGCTGCACGTCAGGAAGGTCTCTCCTATTCTCAATTGATTGGAATTCTTCATAAAGCTGACATCCAGATTAATCGTAAGACGTTAGCCAATTTAGCTGTAAATAGTCCAGAAGTTTTCAAGGCTATTGTAGAAAAAGCAAAATAATCATTTATAGATAGAAATATCTAATTTCTTAAGATTAAGATCCCGAAAATTTGATGAAAGTTTTCGGGATCTTTTATAATCTTGCAGTGTTTTTTACGAGCTTGAGGCATAATATACTTTGGCACAGTCAGTAGAGAGTTGGTGATTTAATTGTTCCGATTCAGTGCTCACAACGTAAAATAAACTCGTTGCTTTCAAATAATTGATTCGATCATGTTTCCCCAATTTTTACATGCTCAATCAAAGTTGGTGACGCAGTGCGTCACAAAAGAAACGCAGTGCGTCATGAAAAAAACGCGTCGCGTCACAGGGCTGACGCATTAAGAATTTAGTTTTTCCCTCCAGTTAGAATCCAAAAGTTCTATCATGTAATTTTCATCCCATCCTGCGAGCTTCCTTTTCATTTTGAAACTTCCTTTTCTTACACTGTTTTTTATTTGCGCAAGGGCAATTTTGCTGATGAGAGAGAAATTCTGTGCTGCATTCTTCTTTTTTCTGGTATCGTCCTCATTGAAAGTCACATCCAGCTGCCAATGCAGATTGTTCTCTATGC
>JAQVXN010000181.1 GCA_028709135.1 Bacteroidaceae bacterium
ATCTTACACCTATTATTGAGAACGATTCTATCATAATAATTAGATCAAACGGATTTTCCGTAAAATTCAATAAAAATCAAGCGACTATCTATAGCTTAACTTATCAAGATAACGTTATTATTCCAAATGGTTGTGGTCCTAAAATTGATGCCTTTAGAGCACTAACAAATAATGATAATTGGGCCTTTCAGCCTTGGTTTGAAAACGGACTATACAATTTGCATAATCATGTGATTAACACAAAAATATTATCAAATAAAGATGGTAGCATAACTCTTTCTTTTAGTTTAACGGCGCAAGCTCCTTATGGAGCAAAATTGGAAGAGTTTGGCATTTCTTCGGGTATTTTTAAGGTTAATGAACAACGGCATCACTCATTTGGTCCTGCTGATTTCAAGTTTATGGCAGATATGCTTTGGACTGTTTATCCCGATGGTTCCATTGAATTGGAATCTGCCATTACCTCAAACAAATCCAGTTTGATTCTTCCCCGATTGGGATACGTAATGGAATTACCTAAAAACCTAAAAACATTAACCTATTACGGTCGCGGACCTGTGGATAACTATCCTGATCGTAAAACCGGACAAAACATAGAAATCCATCAGGCTCAAATTGCTGATGAAATAAATATCTGGCCTAAACCACAAGATACGGGGAATCATGAGGACGTACGCTGGTGTGCTGTTACAGATGGATCGGGCAATGGTGCAGCCTTTATTGCTCCTGACAAGATGTCCGTGCAAGCCCTACCAAATTCAGCCTTGGATATGACAATGGCACAACATCCATATCAACTGCCACAACAAGAGAATAACTATCTTCACTTAGATGTCGCAGTAACAGGTTTGGGTGGAAATAGCTGTGGCCAAGGAGGACCGTTAGAACAAGATAGGGTAAAAGCAGATGAACATCGCATTGCCTTTATGATTCGCCCTGTCAATGGAAATTTAGAAAAAGCTACGAATATCAGTGTGAACGGAGAAAAACCTCTGATAATTTTACGTACTGAAGACGGAATGGTACAAATCAAATCTTCCGAGAAAGATAGTCCGATATGGTACAAAATAGGGAATGGAAAACTGCAAAATTATTCTCAACCTTTCGAAATGACAGGAGCAGGTAACATCACAGCATGGGATAAAACGCGCCCCGCACTAAGTTACAGTATTGATTTTGAGAAACTGGAAGCCGTACCTGTTAAGGTAATCTTTGCCAGCAGTGAAGAATTGAGTGACAATGAAGGGAATGCATCACATCTTGTTGACAATGATCCATCAACTTATTGGCATACCATGTATTCTGTTACGGTGGCAAAATATCCTCACTGGGTTGATTTTGATGCGGGCGCAGTCAAAAATATCAAAGGTTTTGTATATCTCCCTCGTCAGGATAGTAGAAACGGCAACATCAAGAATTATGAAATCCAAATTAGTTTGGATGGCAAAAATTGGAGCGAACCTGTAAGTAAAGGTAGTTTCGAAAATGATCAAAAAGAAAAACGCATTAATTTACTGAAACCCGTAAAAGCACGTTTTATTCGGTTTACTGCGTTGAGTTCACAAGACGGTCAGGATTTTGCAACCGGAGCACAATTCTCAGTATTGACGGAGTAAAAAAAGAATGATCAAATCATGACGTCCAAACAGAGAGTTGAAATAAATGATTTAAACAAGTAATTTTCAATATGGTAAGAAAGGGAATGAAGTATTTTTCTTCTTACTTTTATTTTTTGTTTCTGCACGAACAAAGATGTTGTTCCGTATATTAGAATCTTAAAAAGGATGTCCGATATTTGTAAAAACATTTATCGGACATCCTTAAAAAGATAAATTTCTATTATTTCAAATTTTCCGTACCGTATTCTTCTGGCAAATGACGACAATTATATTGTGAAGCCATTACAAAACCATAGGCTCCTGCAGAAAGAATGACTATCAGATCTCCACGTTGAACTGTAGATAAATGGATGTCTTTGTCAAAAACGTCACTGCTTTCGCAAATAGGACCAACCACATCATATTTTTGACGTTTGCCAGTACCTGATAGATTAATAATTTTGTGATGAGCCTGATATAAAGCAGGACGAATCAAATCAGTAAATCCTGCATCAACAATTGCAAACTGTTTGGTCCCAGATTTCTTAACCAATACTGTACGGGTAATAAGGGCTCCGCATTGTGCACAGAGCGCACGTCCCAATTCAAAATGAAGGGTTTGCCCCGGTCGGAGTTCCAAATGGCGTTTAAACGTATCGAAATAAGCTTTAAAATCAGGCATATCATGCTCTTGCGGATGATCATAATCAATACCCAAACCACCACCAACATTAATACTCATAGTCTTAATACCTGCTGCGTCCAATTTTTTTTGCAATTTGTTGATACAACAGGAAAGCATTTTGAAACTATTAAAATTAAGAATTTGAGAGCCAATGTGAAAATGAAGTCCATAATACTCCAAACAGTCTGCTTGCTGTACATGGTGAATAGCAGCTATCATGTCTTCCATCGAAATGCCAAATTTATTTTCCTCTAGTCCAGTAGTAATAAATTTATGAGTGTGGGCATCAATATTGGGATTAATACGAACAGCTACACGTGCTTTCTTATGCATTTCTTTCGCCAAATCGTTAATAATGTCGATTTCTGGTAAACTTTCAACGTTAAAACAAAGAATATCGTTTTCGATACCCAATCGAATTTCTTTATCCGTTTTACCAACCCCGGCAAACATAATTTTATTAGCAGGGATACCAGCGTCAATACAACGTTGAATTTCGCCTCCGCTAACACAGTCAGCACCCATTCCTGCATTTTTTACATATTGGAGCAGGGTGGAGTTCGCATTAGCCTTAATAGCAAAATGTACCATAGATGAAGGTATCTCCGCTGCACAACGATTAGCCTCTTCCAATGTTTGTTTAAATAACTGAGTATCGTAATAATAAAAAGGCGTTTCAAGTTGCTCAAATTTATCTCTATATGTGGTTAAATCCATTTTATTAGTCTTGATTGAAAATGTTTCTGCTTAATTCTTGAAGAGCAAGTGTTTTGTCTGCTTCACGAATTATAAAAGAAATGTTGTGATTACTGCCTCCATAAGAGATCATTCTTACAGGAACTTTTTTTAGGGCACTCGTAATGATAGATTCAAAACCTTTATTACACGTGCGTAAATCACCCACAACACAAATGATGCACATATCTCTGTCAACGTTTACCGTACCATATTTTTTTAATTCTTCTAGGATATTGGCCAGATAGGAATCATTGTCAATAGTCATGGAAACGCCAACTTCAGAAGTAGTAACAACATCGATGCTGGTATGATATTGCTCAAAAATTTCAAAAACCTTTCTTAGAAAACCGGTTGCTAATAGCATTCGACTGGACACTATTTTAATGACGGTAATATTATCTTTTGCTGCAACGGCTTTAATCTTACCTTCTTCTGTATAATTGTTGATAATTGTACCTTGTGCAGCAGGATCCATTGTATTAAGCAGGCGTACTGGTATACCGGCAAATTTGGCAGGTTGAACACAGGTGGGATGTAAAATTTTCGCACCGAAGTAAGCCAACTCTGCAGCTTCTTCAAAATGAAGTTGGTGTACAGGTTTTGTGTTGTCTACTATACGCGGGTCATTGTTGTGCATGCCGTCAATATCTGTCCAGATTTGGATTTCTTCTGCTTTAATAGCCGCACCAATCAAAGAAGCACTATAATCAGAACCTCCGCGCTGCAAATTGTCTATTTGGTTTGCATTATTCAAGCAAATAAATCCCTGAGTAATGAATATTTCCGTTTCAGAATGTTGCTTTAAAATAGGGTTCAAAGTATCTGCCAAAAATTTCATATCAGGTTCTCCGTTTTCATCAAGACGCATAAAGTCAAAAGCTGAAATTAAAGTTACTTTGACCCCTTGTTCTTTCAAATAATTTGTCATCATGTTTGTGCTCATGATTTCACCTTTTGAAAGAATTTCTTTTTTATCGGATTCTGTCAATCGCATTTCTCCGAATGCAAGCAAGCGAGAAAATATCTGATCCAGAAGCTGCAACGTATCTTGCTGCGCTTTTTTGCTGGTATAAAGTTCGGAAATATCTTTGGAATACTTTGTTCGGAGTGTATTAATCATCGCTTTAGCGCTTTCCAAATTATTTTTCGAATAATAATCCGCAATCTCAACCAAGCTGTTTGTTGTACCGGACATGGCAGAAAGAACAATTATATTTTTCTCTCCGTTATTAATCAGTTTGGCCACGTTTTTCATGCGTTCCGGTGAACCAACTGAAGTTCCTCCAAATTTTAATACTTTCATTTTTTAGTTATTGATAGGGTATGAGAATATTTACTCTACTTTTTTCTTTGTATAAGAGCTAGTCGTTTCCTCCAATGTTTGATTACAGCAATTCAATACCCGGGCTTCCACCAGAGATATCAACTGTAAATTATGCGTACTCATAATCACGGCAGCTCCGTCTTCGGAAATAGAATGAAGAATATGCACAATAGATTCACTGTTTTCTTTATCCAAATTACCGGTGGGTTCATCAGCAATAATAACTTTTGGATTATTGAGAATGGCACGCGCTATAGACACACGTTGCTGTTCTCCACCAGAAAGTTTATGTGGAAAGCAGTCTGCTTTGTCTGACAAATTCACCTCATTTAAAACTGATTCAATGCGCTCATTAATTTCTTTCTTATTTTTCCATCCTGTTGCCTTCAATACAAACTCCAAATTTGCATACACAGTGCGGTCAGAGAGAAGTTGAGAAGATTGGAAAATAATACCTAGTTGACGTCGCAACTCCGGTAGTTTCTTATGTTTTAAAGTGAGCATATCTAT
>JAQVXN010000182.1 GCA_028709135.1 Bacteroidaceae bacterium
TCTCTGACTACAGTGAACGCACAAAAACAGTTGGCCTTACAGAAACAGGAGACCGCAAAACAACAGTCTACAACGAAAGAGGATTCTGTGGCTCTCTCGAAAGATACAACATCTCTCTTTGGATTATCAAAATGTGGACTGAATAAAACTATTATTCTTCAGAATGAACTTGTCAAAGTAGACCTGAACACATTGGGTGGAAGTATAACTGCCGCACAATTGAAAAAATATAAAAATCAGCAGAAAAAGCCGGTAGAATTGTTTAATAGTAAAACATCAAGAGTTAATTTTACTATACCATTAAAAGAAGAAAATTTGCGTACCTCAGAACTATTTTTTACGCCCAAAGAGGTAACAGATTCCACCGTAACGATGCTTTTGACAGCAAAAGATGGTAGCATCTTGAAATTTATGTATAAATTGATACCTCATACATATATGGTAAATTTCACTGTACAGTCCGAAGGATTGGAAAAACACATTATGCCAAACATAAATACTTTGTCTATAGAATGGCAGGACTCAGTGAAACAACAAGAAAAAGGCTATACTTTTGAAAATCGTTATTCAACGCTTACGTATAAAAAGAAAGGTAGTAGCACAGATTACCTGAATGAAACCAAAGAAAAAGAAGAGGAAGAGAAAGATCCCCTTGATTGGGTAGCTTACAAGAATCAATTTTTTAGCTATGTATTTATCAGTTATGACGGATTTAGCAAAGCCAAATTGAAAAGTACTCCACTTACAAAAGAAAGCGGATATTTGAAATATTATGAATCATCGATGCAAACATTTTTCGATCCTACAGGTAAGACGTCATCGCGTATGCAAATATATATGGGGCCAAACAAATTTCGCTTATTACAACATATGAATAACTATAGTCTGGATAAAGGCAAAAACCTTGATTTGGAACATCTGGTGTATTTAGGTTGGCCTTTATTCCGGTATATAAACCGCTATTTTACAATTTACGTGTTTGACTGGTTGACAAAACTCGGTATACCAATGGGTCTTGTTCTATTGTTGATAACTATATTATTGAAACTTTTGGTCTATCCTACGACCAAAAAAAGTTATATGAGTAGTGCCCGAATGAGAGTGCTGAAGCCAAAATTGGACGAAATTGGGGCGAAATATCCGAATAAAGAAGATAATATGAAAAAGCAGCAGGAGATAATGGCCACATATAGTAAATATGGTGTTAATCCTGTAGGTGGATGCCTTCCTATTCTATTACAAACCCCAATCTGGATCGCGATGTTTAACTTTGTGCCAAATGCTATTGAATTACGGCAACAAAGTTTTTTATGGGCAAGTGACTTATCAACTTATGATGATGTTATAAGGTGGGGACATCCTATCTGGCTTATCGGTGACCATCTCAGCATTTTCTGTCTGCTGTTCTGCGGTACTAATTTGCTTTACAGCTGGATTAACATGAAAATGCAGAAAGAAAGCATGGTAGGTGAACAAGCTGACCAAATGAAAATGATGCAATGGATGATGATGTTGATGCCACTCTTCTTCTTCTTCATGTTTAACGACTACTCTTCAGGATTAAACTACTATTATTTTATTTCTCTTCTATGCAGCGCTTTAACTATGTGGTGGTTGAGATTCCGGACAGACGACAAGCGCTTATTAGCTAAATTGGAAGAAAACTACAAGAAAAACGTCAATAATCCAGAGAAAATGAAAGGTATGGCTGCGCGCTTAGAAGCCTTACAAAAACAACAAGAATTGCAAAAACAAAAAACAAAAAGATAAGTATATTTTTGAATAACCCGTTACAAAACATTGGCGGGTTATTCAGTTATAATAATTATGCTCATGAAAATTAAACTGATAGTTCTAACATTTATTCTTTTTGCCTCACAAATCATGTTACAAGCAGATACAACGAGTGAAAATAGTTTTATAGGCAAAAATACTTCAGTATTAAAGAGTGATCTTATGACACCTGAGGCTCTCTGGGCAATGGGGAGAGTTGGAAATTTCACTCTTACGCCTGACAGTAAACATGCAGTTTACAGTGTAACTTATTATAGTGTGCCTCAAAATAAAAGCCACAGCGTAATCTATACAATGGATAGGCATGAGAAAACAGAAAAACTTTTAACCGCAACTAATGACAATGAAAACGGAGGAGTTTTTATAAACGGCGGGAAAAAAATAGTTTTTCTGAGCAACCAAGGTGGTAATAGTCAATTATGGGTAATGAATATTGACGGTACTGATAGAAAACAAATTTCACATGAAGCAAACGAAGTAGAAGATTTTCTTCTTTCACCAAATGGAAAGAAAATTATTCTTATACAGGAAGTAGAAGATCATAGTAGCATCGAAAAGAAATATGACGATCTGCCACAAGCAAGTGGCATGGTCATAGATGACTTGATGTATAAGCACTGGGACCATTTTGTGACGTCTATTCCACATCCTTTTGTAGCTGATTTTAGTGAAAACGGAGTTTCAAATTCCATCGATATTCTTCAAGGAGAACCTTATGAATGTCCCATGTTACCTTTTGGTGGTATTGAACAATTATGCTGGAGTCAAGACTCTAAAACAATAGCTTATACCTGTCGCAAAATGACTGGCAGGAAATATGCCGGAAGTACGGACAGTGATATATTTCTGTATGAATTGTCCTCAGGTTCAACTAAAAATATTTGCAAACCGGACGGTTATCAAAGGCCTGAAACTGATGATCTACATTCATATAAAAATCAAGCCGTAAACAAAAATGCAACAGACTGTAATATGGGGTATGATACCAACCCGCAGTATTCTCCTGATGGAAAATATATTGCATGGCTAAGCATGGAACGCGATGGTTATGAGAGTGATCGGAATCGACTTTGTGTTTACGAATTGAGTACTGGAAAAAAGACTTACGTAACAGAAAAGTTTGAATCTGGAGTGGACACCTATTGTTGGGGAGCAGATTCAAAAACACTTTACTTCAGTGGTGTTTGGCATGGTACGGCCATGATTTATACTACAAATCTAAAAGGCCAAATAAAAAAAATAACTGATAGCGTCTATGATTATTCTATTGTACAGCTGACTTCAGATGGTAAAGATTTGATTGTTAAACGACACAGTATGAGTCAGGCTGACGAAGTTTATGCAATTAATTTGGAACATAAAAATACTGTTTCACAATTAACCCAGGAAAACAAATATTTTTATGATAATCTTACTATGGGTAAGGTTAATGAACGCTGGGTAGAAACAGTCGATGGAAAAAAGGAACAATGCTGGATTATCTATCCTCCACATTTTGACCCGAATAAAAAATATCCCACCCTATTATATTGTGAAGGTGGTCCACAGTCCCCAATTAGCCAATTTTGGAGTTTTCGTTGGAACTTTCAGATTATGGCATCACACGGTTATATAATTGTTGCTCCAAATCGTCGGGGGCTTCCTGGATACGGAATGGACTGGCTAGAAGAAATTAGTGGAGATTATACGGGGCTTTGTATGAAAGATTATCTTTCTGCCATAGATGATTTTGCTAAAGAACCTTACGTAGATAAAGATCGTTTAGGTTGTGTTGGAGCAAGTTTTGGCGGATACAGCGTTTATTGGCTCGCAGGTCATCATGAAAAACGTTTCAAATGTTTTATTGCTCATGATGGAATTTTTAATACGCAACAACAGTATATGGAGACAGAAGAAATGTGGTTTCCTAATTGGGATCTCTCAGCTGCACCGTGGATAAATGATAATGCGCAAACATTGAAAGTTTATAAAGATTCTCCGCATTTAAGTATTGGAAAATGGGATACTCCGATATTGTGCATTCATGGAATGAAAGATTATCGGATTCTTTCTTCACAGGCCCAGTCTGCATTTGATGCTGCAAAAATGCGTGGTATAGATGCTCAAATGTTGCTTTTTCCAGATGAAAATCATTGGGTTTTGAAACCACAAAATGGAATTCTTTGGCAAAGAACATTTTTCAATTGGCTGGATAAGTGGCTTAAAAAGTAAGTTTCTTGTAACTTTATGAATGTATTTGGAAAATAGTTTAAGAACATGCAGGGATTGTCCATTTTTATACCCACATACGGATTTGACTGTACAGAACTAGTGGGCGATTTACGTGCATTGTGCGAAAAATCCGCTGTAAAAGACTTTTATGAAATTATAGTGATTGATGATGGTTCCAAAAATAGTTTGATTTGCAGCAGAAACAGTAAAATTAATGAATGGAAAAATTGTTACTTTAACGAACAACCTGAAAATACGGGTAAGGCCATTTTACTTAATCGCGCGATTAAAAAAGCGACTTTTCCACTTGTGCTGCTAATTGACAGTGATGCTAAGGTTTGTTCAGAGCTTTTCATAACGAATTATTTGGAGGAAGCTGAAGCAGCGGATGTTATTTGTGGGAGCATCATTACTTCAAAAGCATATTTACGGGAATCAAACAAACTCCGTTTCAAGTACGAAATGGCAGCTAATCGCATTCGCAATCAAAAGTTTATGAATACTCATCCGTATAATTGTTTTACTACTTTCAATGTGCTATTGAAAAGGAATATTTTTGATCAAATACAATTTAACGAAGAAATTCGTTCATATGGTTATGAAGATACGCTTTTTGGCTTGGATTTGAAAAGTCACTGCATCACCATTCGATATATTGAGAATCCTCTTATTCATACAGGTATTGACGATAATGAAACATTCTTACTTAAGACAGAAACTGCTCTTCAAAACATTGCTAATCTTGGTGCTCAGTACGAACAGGTTATAAAGGTTTCACGCGTATACAATAAATTGGAATCATGTGGGTTAGCAAAAAT
>JAQVXN010000183.1 GCA_028709135.1 Bacteroidaceae bacterium
AAGTGAATGAAATTGATTTGGGCTACGTCTTTGATATTTTGAATTTTCATCCCGTAGAATTTGATGGTAAGGCTTCAGGCTTTCTAAAAACAAATGATTTATCTGAAAACAAGGATGTTAATGCTCAATTAACCGTGAATAACTTTAAGTTTAATACAGGTGATATGGGAACCCTTTTATTAAATGGGAAATGGGATAACGCCAATAAGATGATTCATTTTGACGCGAAGACACAACGAACAAAAGAAGATTCTACTTTTATAAAAGGTTTTGTAAATGTTGGCGAAAGTCAAATTAATTTGACTTTTACCTCTGTAAAAACGAACATGGAATTTCTTAATCAATACTTTTCGAGTTTTATGAGTAATCTTTCAGGTCAATGTACAGGAAAGCTCCGTCTCTATGGTCCTCTTAATGCCATGAATTTAGAAGGACAAGAAAGCATTGACGAGTTGAGATTTAAGCCAAAAGCATTGAATGTTACATACCATATTACGAATGATAGCATTACTTTCGCTCCTGGAAAATTTATTTTTAAAGATGTCACCTTAAATGACGAAAAAGGAAATTCAGCAAAAGTGAATGGAGAAATCAGTCATCGCGTACTTCATGATTTCAAATACGATCTTAAAATTGACGCTAAAAATCTTCTGGCATACGATTGGAATGAACACGAAACAAATACGTTTTGGGGTACCGTTTATTCAGATGGCAATTGTAGGTTATGGGGAACAACAGACGCAGTTCACGTTGATATGGACATGACTCCACAAAAAAACACTACATTTGTTTATGACAGCTCAAATCCAGTAGAAAGTGATAACAAAGGGTATATTCATTTTACAAAAACAAATTCTCAAACTGAAACGACAAAAAATCACCCAACAGACCACGAACATGAGAATGAAGAAAAAGATGCTTCAACTGATACTTATTTGAATTTTAAAATTAATACAAATCCCAATGCTACTCTTGTTGTTTTAACGGATAGAAAAACTGGAGACAACATTAGTTTAAGGGGATCTGGGCCTCTTCATATCAATTACTACAATAAAGGTAAATTTTCGATTTTTGGAAATTACTTAATAAATGATGGGCTGTATAAGATAACTATAAGAGATGTTATACATAAGAGTTTCCAAATGCAACAAGGTGGTATTGTCCGTTTTAACGGTTCACCGATGGATGGAGATTTGAATATGAAAGGTGTTTATACCATTAATTCCGTTTCACTGGCAGATTTAAATCTTGGAAATCTTCAAAATACGACTGCTAATGTGGACTGTATTCTTTATTTTAAAGGAAAATGCGCGTCGCCAGAAGTCTCTTTTGATTTAGATTTTTCTAACGTAAATGATGAGGAAAAACAAATGGTCAGGAACATGATAGCCTCTCAAGGAGACATGAACATGCAGATTATATATCTTCTCAGTATCGGACGCTTTTTTACATACGACTATTCAAATTATAATACGGGACGTACACAAAACCAATCTAGTGTAGCCATGAAATCCTTATTAGCAAGTACATTAAGTGAACAGTTTAATACCATGTTATCAAATGCGTTACATATTAATAATTGGAAATTTGGAACCAATATTTCTACTGGTAGAGTCGGCTGGAGTGATATGGAGGTAGAAGGTTTGCTTTCAGGTAGTTTACTCAATAATAGAGTACTGATTAATGGTAATTTTGGTTATCGCGATCAAGCATATTACACAAATAATTTTGTTGGAGACTTTAATATTCGTTGGTTACTTACGAAATCCGGTATAATCAGTTTGAAAGCTTATAGTGAAACTAACGATAGATACTTTACCAAAACGTCTCTAACTACAAATGGCGCAGGAATACTTTTTCAACGAGATTTTAACTCGCTGAAAGAGTTCTTTGGTCTAAATAAAAAGAAAGCATTAAAGAACTAATGTTTTTTCGCAAAGATGTTCATCGCTTTTTGTTGGCTGAACATAAACGACAGGAGCTAGAAAATGATAAAACCAAGATTGAAAATTTTTCCAGTGTGGACGTTTCTTCCAATATTCATCTGTTAAACGAACACTCTTAAAAATTTTATCATGATTAAAAATATTCTGCAATTCGTGGGTACTCGCTGCATCCAAAATCAAAGCGTTGCACTCATAGTCACATCGCAAACTACGACTGTCTAAATTAGCAGAACCAACATAAGATAATTCTCCATCGATCATCATTATTTTACTGTGATGAAAACCACCTTGATAAAAATAGACCTCGGCTCCAGCTTTCATTATTTGCCTTACTTCATAATCTACGATTCTAGGAGTAATTGGAATATCGCTTTTTTCAGAAACCATGATTTCTACTTCAACACCTCGTTTAATCGCATTTTTAAGTGCTCGTCGAATACTTCCATTCAATGTAAAATATGGATTGATGATTTGTATCAAATGTTGTGCAGAGTGAATTGCATAAAGAAAAGTACGGCGAATTATTTTGGGGCTTGTATGCGGTTCTCGATTAATAATACCAATTCTCTTTTTGCCTGCTGTGGCTGTTGTATCTTCCTCTAATCCTTTTAAGGCATTATATTTGAATGATTCTCCTGGATAGTATTTTGTACCTGAAACATCTTCACCGGATACCTTTTTCCACATTCTTAAAAAAATACTCTGATACTCTGCAACGGCATCACCCTCAATTCGATAATGAATATCATGCCAACTGCCAATGTCAGGTTTGCCCTTAATATAGTAATCCGCTACGTTCATGCCCCCGGAGTATGCTGTTTTTCCATCTATAATTACAATTTTGCGATGATCCCTAGGAGTAATATGATTTACCCATGGAAAAACAATGGGATCGAATTCATATATTTTAATGCCAGAATCTCGAATTTGCTGTAATTTTTTGTGTTTAATAGGTTTGTTGTTGGACGCATTTCCAAATGCATCATAAATTAACCTAACTTCAACCCCTTCCTTTACTTTTTGAGCTAAAAGCGAAAAAAGTGCATTGGCAATAGAATCATCACGAAAATTAAAATACTCCATATGAATGGATGATTTTGCCTGTCTCACAGCTTTAAAGAGATCATTAAATTTGGCTTGCCCTGTATGAAAAAAGACAATATCGTTATTATCTGTAAATTTTACTCCTTGCTTTTCAAGTAATTTCACCATGTCTGCTTTAGAGAAAACCTCAGTTTTTGCACACAACTTTACTGAAAAAGATATGCTCAAAAATGTAATAAAAACAAAATAAAATAAATGTTTCATTCTTAAATTACAGTACTGAAAGAATCAACAATACCTAGTAAACGATTCTCTTCATCAACAACCAAGACACAGTGTATTTTATTCGTATTCATAATTTTATCAATATCAATAATATGAGTATCTATAGAAACTGTTTTGGGATGCTTTGTCATGATGTCTTTAACCTGCAAATCAAAGAATTTGTTTTGAGATGTTTCCATCGCTCTACGAATGTCTCCATCGGTTACGATACCTATTACTTTTTCATCTTCTACAGCAACACATATGCCTAAACGACCTTTACTTACCAGAATGACGGCATGCCCTAATTTTGTATCAGGAGAAATGACCGGGAGATTGTCTTTTATCATCACATCACTGGCCTTTGTCAGTAACATTTTACCTAGTGCACCTCCTGGATGAAAACGCGCAAAATCGGAGTCCTTAAAATCTCGTGCTTTGATCAGGCAGCAAGCTAGAGCATCTCCAAGTGCCAATGTTGCGGTAGTTGAACATGTCGGTGCAAGTCCTAACGGAGTAGCTTCTTTTTTAACGTCAACAAAAAGATGTGCTTGTGAATATTTGGCCAGTAGAGATTTCTTATTTCCACTCATTCCAATAATAGGAATTCTACGTTCCAGTAATTGAGGGAAAATTCTTAATAATTCGTCTGTTTGTCCAGAGTTAGAAATTGCTATCACTACATCGTTCTGCATGATAACGCCTAAATCTCCATGATATAGGTCTAACGGATTCACATAAAAACTAGGCGTTCCGACACTTGAAAAAGTAGAAGCTATTTTAGCTCCGATATGTCCACTTTTGCCTACACCAGTAATAACAACTTTACCGGTACATTGCATAATAATTTTAACAGCTTTATCGAGATTGTCATCAATTACAGGAATTAAGCTCAATATGGCTTCTGCTTCATCTTCCAAACATTTGATGGCAGTACTATTCCATTTGTTCATATAAATTATAGTATAGATGAAATGATTTTATCAAAATTATTTAGTTCTAGCATATTGGGGCCATCACTAAGAGCATTGTCAGGATCCGGGTGTACTTCAAAGAAAAAGCCGGTGGCTCCAAAAGCTTTTGCTGCAAGAGCCATGGCGGGAATGTATTCACGATTACCTCCTGTAGCATTTCCTAAACCTCCCGGTTGTTGCACACTGTGTGTACAATCCATAATGACATGTGGTGTAAACTCCTTCATAACGGGGATATTTCTGAAATCAACAACCAAATTGTTATAACCAAAACTATTTCCGCGTTCTGTTAACCAAACATTCTTACCTCCGCTTTCTATGACCTTATTGACGGGATACTTCATATCTTTTCCTGAAAGAAATTGCGCTTTTTTTATGTTCACAGTCTTTCCTGTCTTTGCTGCTGCTGCCAATAAATCTGTTTGTCTACACAAAAAGGCTAGAATCTGTAGAACATCTGCTACTTTTGAAACAGGCTCGGCTTGCCAACTTTCATGAATGTCTGTAAGAATTTTAAGTCCAAATTCACGTTTGATATCATCTAACATCTGAAGCCCTTTTTCTAA
>JAQVXN010000184.1 GCA_028709135.1 Bacteroidaceae bacterium
AAGAGTATTTGCGGAAAGGCTATTTTAATGCATCGATACAATTAGAGTATACTTCTGCAGATTTTGCCATTGGGCAGTTTGCTTTGCATGCAGTAGGTGATGAAGCGGTAAGCAAGCGATATTTCGAAAATGCTCGTTCTTGGAGAAATTTGTATAACCCCAAAACCACGTGGTTGCAGTCCCGTAATGATGATGGGTCGTGGAAACCTCTGAGTGACGATTTTCGAGAGGCTACCTATAAGAATTATTATTGAATGGTGCCTTATGATTTAGCAGGTTTGTCAAAGATCATTGGTGGTAGTGCAAATGCCGAAAAGCGATTGGATGAATACTTTACGCGATTGGATGCCAGTTATGATGATGCATGGTTTGCCTCGGGCAACGAACCGAGTTTCGGGATACCTTGGTCATACAATTGGATGGGTTGCGCCTATAAAACCCAGAAAGTAATTAATAGAGTATTAAACGAAGAGTATTCAAGTGTTCCAGATGGTCTTCCGGGAAATGATGATTTGGGAGCTATGGGCGCTTGGTATGTTTGGGCGAGTATTGGACTTTATCCCGAAATCCCAGGTGTTGGCGGATTCTCTATGAATACACCGATTTTTCCCTTTGTAAAGTTGCATCTAAAAAATGGAGATTTAGTCATCAAAGGAGGATCAGAGAAAAACATCTATATCCGATTAATGAAATTGAATGGAAAATCTTATTCGGGAACCTGGATAGATTGGAAAACTGTTTCTAATGGAGGAGAAATTGATTATTTGACCTCGAATAAACCTTCTAAAAAGTGGGGCACAAAAATTGTACCTCCGTCGTATGAATAGCAATAAATATTAGAATTCTTTTGAAAAAAGATTTTTATCAACAAGTAAGCCGTTGGTGATTTCAGAATTGAATGGTCCTGCTTTGTGAGCTTTGAAATGAAGTATGAAGAGGTCCTGTGTGCCGTTCAAGGTGGGCTTGTTTCCGATATTTACAAACGTTGGATAGAGAGCCTTCGTGTTATTCGAGTGCAGGCGGTCGTTCGTGAAGTTTTTCATACCATTGACGGCAAGTAAGTTACTGCCAAGATACTCATAGTTTGCAGGTGAATATGGTAGAGCGAAACTAAGTGCATTGACGGCTTTGAGACCGAACCCGTGAACGGTGATACTTATTATTTCGCCGACATGATAGTTTTTCTTGTCTGGGATGATTACTATTTTGCCGTCAAGTGGAGCTACCGAGTCAGGCTGTACCCCATTATCAAGCATTATGGCTACATTTGAAATGTCGTAGGCATCAATCAAATTGTTTTTATTGATGTCACCTTTACTTACATAGCCCTCAAAGTCCTTGTCGCCTAGTCGCAACCCCGTGTAATTCATATACGAAGTTAGGTCATTTTCATCTAAAATTTTGTCATTATTGATATCTCCAGGAATATAGCTTGGTGTGTCGGCTACTCTGAAGATGTAGAGCTCGCGACCTGATCCGAAGTTTCCAAATGCCTTGTCAACGGAAATTTTTATGTAACGCGCAATAGGATGTGTAGCAAAAATGAAAGTTTTTTGTTCGGATGTTTTAGGCCATGTGACAGTACCGGCTTTAGTCCAGTTCTTTTTGTCCATGCTATAGAATACGATGGCGCAAGAAATGATCCCATTTGCTCCGACTTGACGTGGGAGATAAGTCATTTTGTCCACCGTATTAACAGAATGAAGGTCGATTACTAAATCAAATGGTATCGCGTTTGTTTCATATTTTGTGTGCCAGATGTTATTCTCATCAAAATCAAACAGTTTGTTAATGCCTTCCCCTCCTTGTGCTGGTTTATTACAAGAGGCTGTAATGCCCCTAATGGCTAATTCCAAAGGATCTGCAATAGTTTTTGCAAAAATTTTTACCCAAGCAGAGCTGTCTGTCTTGTTTACAGAACGCACGGAGAAATTATACATTTTGTTTGGTTCAAGTCCGGTAAATTCCAATTTGTTTTCGCGAATGCCGGTATAAATCATGCTATCATAGAGAATTTCGTAAAAATCAGTATTGTCGGTTTTATCCCAAGAAGGGGTTAGAGAGTCTGGTTTTCGGTCAGTTTCGACTACTTTTGCGTTAGCAGGAGCACTAAGGGGACCACTTTTAGAGAATACAGAATTATGAAAAACAAATTTTTTTATAGTTATTGTAGTTTTAGTTGTCGTAATGTCTGTTTTTCCGATTTTTATAAGAACTTGTGGGTTTTTCGATACAGTTACCTTCTCTGCGCCGGAGCCTTTTGTGGAAAATAGATTCAAATTTGGTGCCGGATTATAGTAATAAACATTTTCAGCTTGTTCGAAAGTTTGTTGGGAATGAACTTCATGTAATTTGAGTTTGTTCTTACCTATTTCTGCTATTACAGCTTTGGGATGCTCGGTGACATTGATGCGCAAAATGGTGGTTTTTTCTTTGCTCATGCCGACGAAAGATCCTAACGCAGGTTGCAGCGTGATAGTGAGGCGATCGTTTTTAACATTAGAGGTGATGTGCGTGGTTATGGTGTCTCCCTGCAAGTAGGCTTCTGTTCGGCCATCATCATCATATTCAGTGAATTCGCTATGACCATAAGGATAAAATTCATAGATGCGCAAATCCTTTGGAATTTCGTTGACATGATTATTGGGGACTGTCATAGGAATGATGGCACCTGCTTTTACAAAGAGAGGAAGTTTCCAAATAGGTGCATTAAAATTGTTAAGTATTTTGCCTCCTCTATAGATGTTGCCATTGAAGAAGTCTATCCATTCTCCATTTGGGAGGTATATATTGTTGCGGATGTCATTTCCTTCTGCGTCTGTGCTTGTTTTTTCAAAAATAGGGGCAACAAGGAACCAAGGACCGCACATGAATTGATATTGGGTCGCTTTTCCTAGAGTGTAACTGTTGGGATCCTTAAGAAACATTGCGCGAATAATGGGCAGCCCCTTGACTGCTTCGTGCGCAACACTATATAAATAAGGTATAAGCTGCGATTTCAATTTGAGGTAATTGCGATTAATTGAAGTCGCAGGTTCGCCGAGGGCGTGAGGATATTTTTCGTTACTTCCCCATCCGTCCATATTGAGCTGCATGGGGGTAAAAGTTTTCCATTGAAAATCACGGATGTTGATAATAGGTTCTTTGCCACCAAAAATACCATCCATGTCACTTGTTATATTGGGCATACCGGAAAGTCCAGAGCCAATATAAGTGGGAATGTGAAAACGGATATATTCCCATTTGCCTCCAGTTTGATCTCCAGTCCAAATTCCTGCATAACGTTGTGTTCCTGCCCAACCATCTAAAGAAATAATCATAGGACGGGCCCCTAAACCAAACTTTGGCATGAGGTTTGCCACGTCAGTAATACCATTTAGACCAAAAGAGTATCCATCGCCAACCCAGGCCACGTCTGTTTTTAATACACGCACGCCGGCAACACCAATTTCTTTTTCAATGTCGCGTTGTAACAGAGGTTTGATTGAGTCCACGGGATGGAGATCTGATTGTGTCCAAAGTCCTATTTCAACTCCGTGTTTACGTGCATAGTCACCGAAATCTTTTAAATTCTGAATATTTCCGTCAAGAGAATTTGTTTGTCCGTAACCTGCACCGTAACCGTCATTAGGTAAAATCCATCCAAGTGGCATGTCATGCGCTTCATAACGATCTATAACGGCACGAGCTGAGAATTGATAATTGCTTTTCTCTCCATTTAGAGATTCCTTAGTGGCTCAGCCTTCGTCTTTAGAACTTTCGTTGTAGCATTTTCCGTCCTCAAAGAGTATTCCTCCCTTATCTGAAGATTCTTTCCAAAAATCCCGATTATAGGCGTTAAGATGACCCTCGTAAAAGCCAAATTTAGGGAGCAGGATCGGATTTCCTGTGAGTTGATAATAATCTTTAAGTAGGGCTGTCGGAGTGTTGTCCACCATTATGAACACGTCCAAATAATCAGTATTGTGCTGCAAGGAGACGATTCCGGGTTGCGTGGCTCCGAAATCGTAATGCCCGGGCTTAAATGTGTAGAACATTACTCCATAACCGTTTGTAGACCAATAAAAAGGGTTTGGAGAGGCTACGCCACCATCTGTCCAATTGTTTTCATTAACAATGTTTATTTGTTGTCCGCGATGAGAGAATCGTCCATTTTGTACGCCGCCGCCATAAAAATATTCGTGATTATGTTCACTGAATCGCAGCGTGGTATTTTGTTGATTAATTTCTGCAGAAGCAAATTCTTCAAGAACAAGACGATTAGTGCGTAAATCTGAAATGTTCATGAGTCCGCTTTGCTTGTTGATTTTGATCTTTATTTCTGCTGTTGACAGCGTGATGATATGGTTTGTATCTGACAAGTTTAATTCGTTCAATATAGTGCGCGGATTTTGTACGAGAATGCTGGCTTCTGGTTTTGCTTCAGGCGGATTCATGGCGCGTCCATCTTGAGCTTGAAACAGGCGGAAAATATGATCGCTGTAGAAATCAAAAGTTCTGCTTTGTCCGTTGTTAAACGAGAGGCGTACTATCGTTTTACTAACTTTTTCTGCATGGGTAATTGTTTGGCCTGTAGCTAACAAATTAGGAAAAAGAGAGAGAATATAAAAACAAATACAGATATGCTTAAAAAGGGTTTTCTGCTTTGATATTTTAAAAGGCTTGGTCATAAATTAAAAATAAAATTGTCAAGTGGGCAAAGGTAATAATTTTTTATGACAGATTAAAATAAGTGGATGAGAACAATTCTTTTTTGTTGTCCATATTCTTTGTT
>JAQVXN010000185.1 GCA_028709135.1 Bacteroidaceae bacterium
TAGCTTTATTAACTGCTTCCTTTACTACCTTTAAAACCGGAGTTGTAAATCTCTTTAACAGAACTGGTCCTCCAAGTACAATAACCTTATATGCTGCTTCAAAGTCAAGTCCATAATCTTGTGTAAAATCTAAGATACAATGTTTCCGCTAGAATTTATCTTGATTGAGGTTGAACCAGGACAGTTCGCATTGAATGACAAGAGCAAAAGTGAAACGTCTCTTGGCATTCAATGCAAACTGTTCTACCATAAATAACCTCAGGATAAATCAAATTACAGTAGGATCGAAGTCTAGGTATTTTTTATTTGCTGATAGCCATTCTTCATTCTTATCCATTAGTAATGAACCAATGATTCGAATAGCAGAATCTTGATTTGGAAAAATCCGTATGACACGTTCCCTGCGACGAATTTCTTCATTTAATCTTTCTAGGCAGTTAGTGGTTTTGAGTCTACGTTGTATATTTTCGGGTAGGTGCAAAACTTGAATTGCGTCTTCGAATCCATCGTCTAGTGTTTGGCAGACCTTGTGTAACTTTGGGTTAGATTCGTATTTGTTTATAAAGATGTTTTTTAGCTCCCTTGCACTGTTTGCATTAGTCATTTGAAAGATAGCTTTAATCTCATCTTTAACATGTCGCTCAATTTTCTTAGGCATATTATCAAAAATGTTTCTGAGGAAATGTGCCTGACAGCGTTGCCAAGTCGCCCCTAAAAAGCACTGACGAATAGCCTGTACTAAACCTTTATGGGCATCTGAAATAACGTATTTTGGGCAGATCAGATCACGTTGTTTTAGGTAGTCAAAGAACTCTGTCCACGTATTTCTCGTTTCTGACTTAGATAAGTAGAGCCCAATTATTTCTCTGCTGCCTGTATCAGATACCCCTATAGCAATATGGCAACTCATGGAGACTACTCGTTCAGCGTCTCTAACTTTTAAGTATAAAACATCAGTGATCAAAAATGGATAATTAGTATTTTCTAAACTGCGATATCGCCACTGCTCAACAATAGGGTCGAGTTGCTTAGTTAGGTTTGATACAAATGATTTGGAAACTGTTTCCCCACAAAGAGCCTCAACTGCTTTGGAAACTTTTCGTGTTGATACTCCCTGGATGAACATTTCCATCATGGTTATAAGCAAGGCTTTTTCGCTACGTTGGTATTGTTCAAATATCGTCGGCGAAAACTCTCCATCCCTAGTACGAGGAACACGAAGTTCTAGCCTTCCAACTCTAGTTGTAAAGTCTCGATCATAGTAGCCATTGCGAGAAGTCTTGCGGCTATCACATCTCTCATACTCATCTGCATTTATATAGTCTGTTCGTTGTTGCTCCATAATCTGGTTGAAAACAAGGGTTAGTATATCCTTAGCGAGCTCATTTGCGGCACATTGGCCAATTAATGTTTGAATTTGATCTGAATCAATAGTAATATTGAGTTGGGTCATTTCTTAGCATCCTTTCGATTTGTTTTTGTGCTTAAAAACATTGTATCGTAAAGGCTAAGTTTATGGCCCTTTTATTTTCCTTTTTACACAATTATATGGACGTTATCGAGAAAAACAACGTGTTTTGAATGTGATACAAAGTAATATAGGCAAATGGTATGTTGGCATATAGAGAGAGGAGTATAGGAAATGAGCAAAATAATGTTGATATCTCCAAAGGATAATAACTTCTATAATTTTCGTAGCGAACTGATATTAGAACTCCATAAAACGGGGCATGAAGTGGTTCTAGTATGCCCGTATGGTGAAAAAATAGATTATTTCATAGAACGTGGATGTAGATTCGTTGACCTTACGATAGATCGCCGCGGAACAAGCATTTTTACAGATTATAGACTTATAAGACAATACAGGACCCTAATAAAAAGCGAAAAGCCGGATATTGTTCTAACCTATACAACGAAACCTTCTGTCTATGCAGGATTTGTCTGCGGTAGGCTGAAAGTGCCATATATAATCAACAATGCAGGATTGATGGAAGCAGAAGGCCTTTTTGGCTTCTTTATGAATTTGCTATATAAGCTAGGATTCAAAAAGGCGTCTTGCATTATGTTCCAAAATGATTATGAAAAAGACGTTATTGAAGGATTGCTGAAGAATAAAGTTCATTACAGAAGGATTCCTGGCTCTGGTGTGAATCTGGAGGAATTCGAATTCTGCGAGTATCCAGAAAGCGATGAAACCATCACGTTTAATTATGTGGCGCGAATTGTTAAAATAAAAGGAATTGATGAGTTACTTGAATGCGCAAAAAGGGTGAAAGAAAAATACCCGAATGTACGATTTGTTCTTTATGGCGACTATGATGATGATTCGTATAGAAGTACGGTTTCTAAACTTGAAAAACAAGGAATAATTAAATATGGCGGAATTTTAATAGATATGAGGCCTGCGATTGCTGTAGCTCATGCGGTAATCCATCCTAGCTATTATGAGGGTATGACGAATGTTGTACTGGAACATAGCGCAATGGGGCGTCCTTGTATAGGGTCAAACGTTCCAGGTGTTCAAGATGGCATTGATGATGGCAAAACAGGGTATGTTTTTCAAGTAAAGAATGTAGAATCTATGGTTACAGCTGTGGAAAATTTTATTGAGTTATCCCACGAGCAGAAAGTAGATATGGGGTTAAATGCAAGAAAGAAAATGGAAAAAGAATTTGATCGTGAACTTGTAACGAATACATATATAGAGGAAATCGAAAGGGCGTTAAGATTATGAAAAAAGTCGGTCTCGCTGTAGTGACGTACAAGGATAACTTTGGAAGTGCGTTACAGACTTATGCAACTCAGGAAACTATCCAGTCTTTGGGGTTTGACGCAGAATGCATTTGCGCAGATGGAATCATGGGAATAATTGAATCCAGGAAAAAGCGTTTCTACCTCAAAAGGGCTTATCATCCTGAAGAATTTAAATATTTGGTATCATATACGATGAGCAGACTTAAAAAGAATAGAAATAATAATGCATATGCTTCCAATATGCAGATTAGACATAAAAAATATGTGGATTTCAATGAAAAATATTTACGCATGTCTAGAAATGTTCATTCTATGCAGGAGTTAACTGAACTTTGTTTCGGATATTCAGCAGTAGTCGTCGGAAGCGATCAGCTTTGGAGGCCGTCAAATATTGCTGGTGGATATTTTACGTTAGAGGCTGTCCCGGATAAAGTGAAAAAGATTGCGTATTCAACAAGCTTTGGAGTAAAAAAACTACCGAAAGAAATTATTCAACACGCAAAGACATTTTTAACTAGAATGGATCACATAAGTGTTAGAGAAGAGACAGGAAGAGTTATTGCGTCGGAACTTACTGGAAGAAATATACCTGTTGTTTGTGATCCGACCATGTTAATTACATCGAAGCAGTGGTTTGAGATGGCTGGTGAAAAACCAATTGCAGAAGGCAACTATATTGTTTGCTATCTTATGGGCAATAACCCTGAACACAGAGAATTTGTAAAAAGACTAAGAGAAGAGAGCGGATTTAGAGTAATCGCGCTTCTGCATGGTTCTGTTTATATTCCGGAAGACGAGTATTGGCCTGATGAGAAGCCCTATGATGTTGGACCGTGCGAATTTATAAATCTTTTGAGATTTGCGAAATACGTTTGTACGGATTCTTTTCATTGTTGCGTTTTCTCTATTCTGTGCAAGACACCTTTCTTTGTGTTTAGGCGGGATTCAGAAGACGATACCACGTCTAGCAATGACCGTATCTACACTTTACTTAAATGGACCGGTCTTGAGGAAAGACTTCTTACTGGCAAAGAAAATGTGATAGACAATATGCAGGAGCAGATTGGTTATGAGGCAGTAGAAAAGCAGATTCTAGCGAAACAGGATGCATCCATGAAGTATCTTACAACTGCGTTGGCGGAGGTAAAGTAATGGAACTTACAAATAAAGACAAATGTTGCGGCTGTTCTTCATGCTATAGCATGTGTCCTAAAAAAGCTATAAGAATGGAGCCTGATCAGGGCGGATTTCTTTATCCTGTGATAGATGAGAATTTGTGCGTGAATTGTGGCTTATGTGCAATGGTATGCCCGGCTTTGAGCCCAATAAGACAGAACTCTTGTTTTTCACCTAGAGCATTTGTTATGCAGAATGTCGATGAAGAAATAAGGGAGCAATCAACTTCTGGCGGTTCTTTTACTGCCATTGCAGAAACTGTGATTGACCTCAGTGGGGTAGTATACGGTGCGGCAATGGCTGAAAACTTCGAGGTACAACACACCGTTGCAAAAAGTAAAAGCGAGCTTGAAAAATTCAGAAACTCCAAATATGTACAGAGTAAAATTGGAGATTGCTTCATTGAAGTTAAGGCTTACCTGAAAAAGAAAACGCCAGTATTATTTAGTGGAACGCCTTGTCAGATTAATGGCTTATTAAAATATATTGGTGGTGCGAATGAAAATCTTCTCACTGTAGATTTAGTGTGCCACTCTGTTCCATCACCAGCAGTTTTTAGAAAGTATATGGAGTACCAGCTGAAAAAGTTTCCAAATACAAAAAATGTGGTATTTCGGGATAAAAAGCGTGGATACGATTACTCTACGATGGCACTTTATGGTCCGGATAAAAAAGGCGAAGAAAAGTGCTTCTATCGTAAGGGGAGCGAGTCTGATTTATGGTTTCGTTCTTTCCTTCCTGGTCTATGCGATAGAGAAAATTGTTATGCGTGCACATATCAAAATAATCCACGAACTAGTGATATTACAATTTGGGACTGTTTTACCATTG
>JAQVXN010000186.1 GCA_028709135.1 Bacteroidaceae bacterium
ATTTCGTGGTAACCTTTTTGTTGTAAATACAAATGAAGTAAATCCTTATTCCCGATGGGAAGAAAGGTAACATGAAAAGAGTCTCCGAAAGAAAAAGAAGTAGAAATCAAAGGATATGCGTGTAAATCTGAGAGGAGAGGGTGCATGTTATCAGTATGAACCGCATATAGTGTTGTTGGAAATTTTGTAATGATGCCTTGAGGGGTGTCGATGTCCATAAAAGAACCGTTCTGAATGAGAGCAATGTGATCACAGAGGGTGGCTTCATCCATATATGGCGTAGACACCAGAATGGTAATGTTTTGTGCTTTGAGGCGCAGCAACATTTCCCAAAATTCTTTTCGCGATACGGGGTCTACGCCTGTTGTTGGTTCATCTAAAAAGAGAATACTTGGTTTATGAATGAGGGCGCAACTTAAGGCTAATTTTTGTTTCATGCCTCCGGATAATTTTCCTGCCTTACGGTACTTAAATGGTTCGATTTGTTTATAAATATCTTCAATAAGTGCATAGTTCTCTTGTCGTGTAGTTCCAAAAAGGGTGGCAAAAAAATCCAAATTTTCTTCAACGGTAAGATCTTGATAAAGGGAAAATTTGCCGGGCATATAACCAATGCATTTCCGAATTTTACGAAAGTCTCTTAATACGTCCATTCCGCAAACGGTGGCCGTACCTTTGTCTGCTGTCAGAAGAGTTGTAAGAATTCTGAATAAGGAGGTTTTACCGGCTCCGTCAGGTCCGATGATACCGTAAAGTTCACCTTCCGAAACGTCAAAACTCAAATCATTTAAGGCGATGATGCCAGAATAAGATTTGGAAAGGTGTCTGACCGATATGGCTTGTTTAGTGTTGGAAGTTGACATCTCCATACATACCTCTTTTAATGTACCCGTCATTTTTTACCGAAATTTTTACAGCATAAACAAGGTTAGCACGTTCGTCTCTTGTCTGGATCGTTTTAGGAGTGAACTCGGCGTTGTCCGAAATCCATGTTATTTTGCCGGTGTATTTACGGCGATCTTTATCTCCGCTGTCTGCATAGACATTTACTTGTTGTCCCATCTTGAGTTGGGTCAGTTGTCCTGCTGTGACATAAGCTCTGAGATAAATGCGTGTAAGGTCCGCTACTTTAAAGATGACGCGACCTTGTGAGGCCAATTCTCCTTGTTCCGCATATTTTGTCAACACTGTACCAAAAATGGGACTGACAATGCGGTTTTTTTCGATCTGGTCATCAATTTGAGCTATTTGGGCTTCTATAGATAAAGTTTGGGTGCTAATGCTACGATTATTATTTTGCAAATCTTCTTTTTTGGCATCTAATTGTTTTCTTAACAGAGCAATTTGGTCTTTGATGTCGTCCAGTTGTTTTTGCGTGGCAGCATTGGCTTTAAGTAATTTTTCGTAGCGCGTTTGTTCTTGTTGCTGATTTGTGATTTGTTGTCGGATAGAAGCCATCTGCCTCGATACATTATAATAATGACTTTCTACGGTACCAATATTGGCAAATAATTGTTTTTTTTGCAAATAGAGCTGCATCGTGTCTATGCAACCTACTATTTCCCCTTGTTTTACAGTTTGACCTTCTTCCAGATTTAACCGGATTATTTCGCCGTTTCCTCGCGATGAAATGGTAACTTCCGTAGATTCAAAGACTCCTGATGCGTCAGATTGTTCATTACGGTTGTTACAGGATACTAAAAATAGCGGCGTTAGAAAAGCCATACAGAAATATTTCTTCATAATCAGTGTTTTTAATGTATATGAAAATGCTTTTATTTATTGTTGGTCACATATTTAAGATCATAGATGGTTTGCAACATTTCCATTTCATGTAGTATTTTGTCTTGTTCAGCCTGTTGCAGGGCATTAATGTCTGTCATTAAATCTGTCCCGGAGATGGTGCCATTTGCCATTTTGCCTTCGGAAATTTGTTCTATTGATTTTCTTAAACGAATGATATTCTCATCAAATTTTAATTGCTGGATGTATTTTGCAATTTGGTTGTTTTTGAAGTGCATGTCCAGTCGTGTATTGAAGAGAAATGTTTCGCGGTCTACTTCTACTGTTTTAATGTTGTTTTCTATACTTTGTTCTCTGTTTTTATGGGTGTAGAGAGTCCCTAAATTCCAGCTTAGTTTGATACCTGCAATATAGTAGGGCTTAAATTTGTCTTCCAACATGTTTAGAGCGGGGCGTCCGTAACCTCCTGTCATGTAGGCTCCGAGTCTAGGTAGTAAGTCTGAAAGGGTCTCCTTATGAAGTGCTTTATAATAGTCGATTTGTGCGTCAAAGCATTTCAATTCGGGCCTGTTTATTTGTGTTGCTGTTATTTGGTTGCTGCTGGGCGTTTCGAGTTTCACGGAGTCGTTTAGTTTTTCTCCGATAAGTTGTGAAAGCATTTCAAGGTAAGCCTTTCGTGTCGTTTCGTATTGTATGAGGTTTTGTTTAGCTTTTAAGATATTGACTTCTACGGCATCTACGTCTCCCTGATTGGCGAGACCATTTTGGCGGTAACTGCTTACTTTCTGGAAATTTCGTTCCAAATTTTCTAAGTAGAGCTGATTTTGCTTTAATTCTGCATCAGCAAGTAGAATACCGAAAAATACGCCATTTACTCGTTGATTAACCCCGTACAGTCCTACTTCTGTATTGCCTCTTTCAACGTTTCCCTGCATTTGAGCTATTTCTTTTTGTGCTTTTATCCTTCCACCGTCCCAAATAGTCTGGTTTACGTCCACTGTTATACCATAATGGTCTTTGCTCATTGTGGGTATTCCTCCACCCAATAAGGCTAAATTTGAAAGGCCTGAAGGTAAATGCGTAACGTCCGATTGGTAACTGGCATTTCCAGATACTGTCACTTGTGGTAAATTACCCTTTTCTGCATTGCTGATATTGAAATCTTTGGTTTTCTCTATCAAACCATATTTTTTGATAATCGGATAATTCTCCTGTGCCTTTTGATAGCATGTTTCAATTGTTATTTGTGCTGGACTAGATAGTAATTTTGCCATACTCAGCCCCAATATGATCCATTTCTTTACGCTTTTCATGAAATTAATTGTGTTGTTTAATTGAGTAATTAATTTTGTGATATAAAAAAAGGCACTGCGTTTTAAAGGACCTTGCAGAGCCTCTTTGTTTTTTACTTTTTCAGTCTTGCCAAAACTGTTTTGATAATTTCTTCTTTACGGTGTTCCAACTTTTCCTTGAGAAATTGTGGTGGTACGTTCAGACTTTTTTGAACTGTTGATGCCAGCATAAATGATGAAACGTTTAAGGAGAACATGGTAATTAGAAGATCTATAGGCTTAATACTGTTTATCCTACCTGCTTTTACCTGTTCTTCTACTTTGTGCTCGAAGGAATTAAATAGGTCATTACGCGATTTTGCAGAGTTTTCAAAAAGTCTTCTGAAACGTTCATGATTGTTTAGCAGCTCTGTGACAATGAAAGGTACCAACTGTGAATTGGAACATACAAAATCAAAATGTGTGGTAATGATGTGTTTTATTTGTTCTTCAAAGTTCAAATTTTCGGTATTTTGAATGCAAGAATCAATATTTTCGAGTAGTTCTTTAAGCTTTCTTTCAAAAATGTTGTCAAACAATTTATCCTTTGTACGATAATAATAATGTACCAAAGCCTGATTGCACCCTACTTTTTTAGCGATTTGAGCTGTAGTTGTTTTAGAAAACCCTTGTTCCAAAAAGAGATTCTCGGCTTCAACGAGAATTCGATCTTCCAATTTGTTTTGTTCGGTATTCATCTTAATTATTTATTATCAGAGTTAATCGTATAATTTAACTGCAAAATTAAACCGAATAATTAATTCTGCAAAATCAAGGACGTATATTTAATTATTTTTATATTGTTCCTTACTTCTTGGTAACTATTCAGTCAAAATTTTCATTGATTGATAGCTACTTACGAATACTATTGCATCCAAGACACGATGCAAAAAGAAGATTGTATGCTTGACAAACGATATATAAATTGGTATGAGCTATTAATGATCATGCAATTAACGATGTTTGGATAGTTCAATAGTCACACTTTTTGATCATCTATAATTGTGTTCAAAATAAGAAAACCATTACAGAGTGGTTCTGTTCTAATTTAATCTTAAAATGAGACACATGCTTTCTGAGGCAAAAAAGCCGGATATGTTAGAACGCTGTGGACAACCATAAAAATGCGATGTATTAACTTTTAGGACACATGATCTTCATTTTTCTTTTACTGTCAAAACAGCGCTTTTCAATGGCAAATTTGACGATTGAAATGACGTCTATCATTTGTTAATTTACCGTTTTTAGAGTCTTAAAAAGATCAAAAACACAATTTCAAACTTGGCGTAATCGTCAAAAATGGTCGAAAAACGCCCTCTTTTTGAGGCCCATTTCATATACTATTGGCACTTTTGCTCAAAAAGGGTCCAAAAATGAAGAAATGGCTTTTTGAGCCGCTAAAATGCAAATTACACATTTACAGTATTATACGAGTATTTCCCTCTGTATATTTACAATATTTAAGAATTTACGTGGCACTGGTGGCACTGATGTGGCACTGTATTAAATTGCTCATTGAAATATAGTTACACCGAAAAGTGCCACGTGCCACGTGTTTTTAAAAATTCCTGGTAGGATGTATCGTCCTAAAAATACTTGACTCAAATATTAATAATTCTGATATAAGTTGACTATAAACAACTGTTCCATTTTTCTAATTCTTTCATTATTCTTCAGTTTAT
>JAQVXN010000187.1 GCA_028709135.1 Bacteroidaceae bacterium
CAAAACATCCAAAACGAATATCCCCCTGTTTAAATTGAGGAAAGTTTTCAGATAAAGATTTCACGCCACTCGGAGTAAAGAAAATAATCATGTCATAATCAAAGGGTTCATTTTTATCCAGCATGGTGCTAACCGTACGATACATCACACATTCGGTATGAACAAGTCCGCGTTTATCGAACATAACAGGAACGTCCATGTGATGTACATCACTCTGCGGTACCAGATAACGTTCCTTTTTATGCTTACCCATAATTTCAATAAGATCTTCCCACAGCCCCGTTTTGCCGAAAAATATTTTTCGCTTACGATACTGTATGTATTTCTGCACATACAATGCTACTTTCTCAGAGATGAAAAAGTACTTCATGTCTTCAGGCATAGTAATACGCAAATCTTTACACATCGAGAAGAAGTGATCAATGCCATGTCTGGAATTAAAAACAATGGCCGTGTAGTCTAATATAGATACTCTTTCCGCACGGAATTCTTTTGTCGTGAGCCGTTCGATATGAATGAGAGGACGAAAATCTATCTTTACTTTGAATTTCTTCTCAATATCAAAATAAGGAGACTTCTCCGAAGCTGGAGCAGGCTGCGAAACGAGGATTTTCTTTATCATTTTTGTTGCTCTAAATTTTTAGATGTATGCTATCAAATACTCATTGGCAGAAACCAACGTTTTCCAAAGGAAAAGAAGAGGTGCCATTTCGAGCGTGCAAAAGTACAAAAAAAGATGAATTGCACCAAATTTATAGACAAAAAAGATTTGTTTAGCCTTGAAAATCAATAATATCTCCGAAATCGCTATAATAACAAATACAGCAGTTATTGTTGTTGTTATTGACAAATCAAAATAAACCACTAGTAAAACAATCGGAATAAAACAGAGCGCCTTAATCAAAACAATGAAATTGTATGCATTCATCCATTGCGAACGTTTCTGGCTTGAAAAAAATGTCCAATTAAATACCCCATAATAAAGATACTTCAAAGCATAGTATATCAAGAAGATCCCCATGTCAATTGATAACAGTTTATAAGGTGATATTTGGTTAAAAACTGACGTCAACTTTATTTCTGTGTAATTGAAAAATAAGATGGTGAAAAGAAAGCATGCCAACAAAACAATAAAAGCTTGGTTTTTCATTTCGCTGTCAGACTTCAAGGTAAATATTTGCTCTCGATCGCGATTGTAAAAAAAATTTTTTACTTGCATTGTCACAACATGAAGTGAGCGTGCAAAAATATACATCACCACAAAAAAACTCAGCAACAGGGTAAATGTAACAAAAACGTCCGAACGTAAACTATACGGCACAGGGTCTCCAGGAATTCCATTTAAGGTAACACGCACTTCGGGGTGAAGATATTGATTTCCCTTAAAAAAACCATCTTTATACGTTGGCAAGTCCGAAATCTTTTTCCCTACACTTTTCAGCCCGGGCAACGACAATGTGTCAGGACGATGAGAAGGATCCACGATGACAGGTTTGAAATATTTCTGCACTATTTCGTCCTGTTCGGCAGGTGTAGCTGTGGCAGGCAACATCCGAATCGCCTGATAAGGCGTCTGAGGACGATGAAAAGTAGTTTGTTCCATTGACTCATCACCGGACTCGAAAGAATAAGCAGTACTGTCGGACTGTTGCATGATCATTTCAATACACATTTTTCGCCGGGCTCTTGAATTTCCGGCAGTTCCTTAAACAAATTCAATGCCTCTTCAGGCGTTTCCGCCATTGTCCATAAAGTGGCATGCTCTTTACGCATAAAGTGTTCCTCCATGCTACGCTCCCACCACATTTGCAGCGGGGCAAAAAATCCTGCAATATTAAGCAGGATAATAGGATGAGGATAAAAGCCTAGTTGGCGCTGTGTAATGGTTTCAAAAACCTCCTCCATCGTGCCACAGCCCCCGGGCAGTGCAATAACCCCATCGGAAAGATCTCGCATTTGTTGTTTACGATTCCCCATGTCGGACGTTACCACCATTTGTGAAAGAGCATGATGTCCCCAACCTTTATTTAACATAAAACGAGGAATCACTCCTGTTACATGTCCACTATTTTCTAAACACGCATCGGAACACAACCCCATCAGTCCCACTTTCCCTCCTCCGTTTATTATTCCTATACCTGCGCAAGCACACAAAACTCCCATTTGCATGGCAGCCTCACGATAAACCTGCGGAGTATTGTCACTGGATGCGCAAAAGATGCAGACTGATTTTCTTGTCATTTACTTTTATTAAAATTATGTAGCAGTCGAATAAAAACCAACGTTTTCATCCGACTGCAAATTGATCTTTAAAGATGAAACGCTTGGCGAATTTTATCCACATAGTCGAGTTTCTCCCACGTAAATAATTCCACCTTCATCTCAATGATTCTCGGCCCGTTGCAAGCCTCTCCATTGTTATAACGGCTTGAAAAATGCTTTGTTACCACTTGCGGTTCGCGCCCCATATGACCATAAGCTGCCGTTTCCTCATAAATAGGCTTACGTAAATTTAAACTCTTAATAATACCATTAGGCGTTAAAGGAAAAATAGTTTTAATTTTCTCGGCAATTTCACCATCTGTCAATTTCACATGACTCTTACCATAAGTATCCACAAAAACACTCACTGGCTGCGCTTCACCAATGGCATAGCTCAACTGCACCAATATCTCATCCGACACGCCGGCAGCAACCATGTTTTTTGCAATATGACGCGCAGCATAAGCTGCAGACCGATCCACCTTTGAAGGATCTTTACCTGAAAAGGCTCCGCCGCCGTGTGCTCCACGACCTCCATAAGTATCCACAATGATTTTACGACCTGTCAAACCAGTATCACCATGAGGTCCTCCAATAACAAATTTTCCAGTAGGATTCACCAGATAACGCGGAGACGGATCAAATAATTTAGCTATTTCAGGATCGTTCATTGAAGCTATGACACGCGGCATGAGAATGTTCTCTACATCTTTTTTTATTTGCTGTTGCATAGCAGCATCAGCTTTTAGTTGATTTCCTCCAAAATCAGCTGCGCTCAAAAATTCATCATGCTGTGTAGAAACAACGATCGTATCTATATGATGTGGTTTCCCATTATCATCATATTCCACGGTAACCTGGCTCTTAGAATCTGGACGCAAATAGGTCATCTGCTTCCCTTCTTTACGGATCTCGGCTAAAACCATCATAATTCGTTGAGCTAAATCAAGAGGCAAAGGCATATAATTCTTCGTCTCGTTGGTCGCATACCCAAACATCATACCTTGATCACCGGCACCCTGTTCATCTTCGCTTTCCCGAACCACGCCACGATTAATATCTGCACTCTGCTCATGAACGGCATTAAGTACTCCGCAACTTTCGGCATCAAAACAATATTCCGATTTGGTGTAACCAATACGCCGAATGGTTTCGCGTGCCACAAGAGGAATGTCAATGTAAGCATCTGAATTCACTTCGCCTGCTACAATAACCTGCCCCGTCGTCACCATCGTTTCGCAAGCCACTTTGGAATTTTCGTCATAAGCCAATAACTTATCAAGGACGGCATCCGAAATTTGGTCTGCCACTTTGTCGGGATGTCCTTCCGACACTGATTCTGATGTAAATAAGTAACCCATTTTCCTTTTTATTTAATGTTTCTATTTTCCTTATCCAAAAAAGGGAAAGATTGGGGAAATGCTCACGATAGGCAATACGCCATACGTTTTTTATTTTAGCATTTTTTATCGTGGTTGCAATCAGCCCAAATCTATCCACATCAATATACGATTTCGGACTGCAAAGATACTATTTTTTTCTTACTTGTATCTTTTTCCATGAAAATATATTTTCCATAGTTACAATTGCATTTTTCTAAAGACCATCAAGTAAATTACAAGAGTTTCCTTAAAACTTCTGTATAAAAACATCGAGAAAGGAATATAACATTCTTCTTTATAACTCAACTAAACAAAATTAGAAATACATAGATAGTGTTCCAAAACTATTAATTTTAAGGTACACGTATAAATCCTATCAGAACTCTGAAGAAATATATCTTATTCTGACACTCACGCAAGAACTCGCGTCTTCTTATTGGAAGTCATATGACATAAAAAATTTAATCGAGTAGGTTCGTCTTGCAACCCATTCATATCGTGTAACACAATATGATGTCAATTTGGCTAAGTCATTACATATTCCTAGTTTGCGCAGACCCCATGCACGCTTTTCTGGGGTTTTCCATTGCTTCCATATCACTTTACGTAACTATTCGGTCCTTCGCCTTGATTGCCTGGCAATCTGCTACTACGACCTCTGCTGACTTCTTGGCTTTCGTTATTTCTGTAATTGCTGACTGCCAAGACTTCACGGGATAAGCCATACATCTTTCTTCGTTTACTCGCCCAATCTACACATCAAGGTTACGATTGCCTCTAGGACTTTGACTTCTTAGGCAGTCTAATCCAACTTGAAGTGCCTTAGTATCAGATTTCTGTTCGTCAAGCCACGATTTCGCTATTGCTTCTTCTCTCACAATCCTCACCGATTGAAACTTGCAAGTCGCTTTGGGGTTCGTCCGCGACTACGTCCCACATGGACTTTCACAACAGATGTATAGCATGCCCGTCATAATCGAGTAGGAGGAAAATAAAATAGGTTTTCCTCCTATTCTATTTTCCGACCTCTCACACCACCGTACGTACCGTTCGGTATACGGCGGTTCCTTATTTACGATGCAACTTTACGGTAATAATCCA
>JAQVXN010000188.1 GCA_028709135.1 Bacteroidaceae bacterium
GCAAGTAGGACCGTTTAGGGGTTTCGCTAAAGAGGAAGAATTTAATCTTAACAGCTCTGGCGTTTTAATCTATGGCCCGAACGGAACAGGAAAATCAAGTTTTTGTGAAGCTCTGGAATATTCCCTTTTAGGTAGTGTAGAAGAAGCATCATCCAAACGACTGAAAGAAGAAGAATATCTCAAAAATATTTATACCGAAAACTTTGAAAAACCAAAATTGCTGGGCATGGATTCAGAAGGTGCACAAGTTTTAATAGTGCCAGATGAAAACAAATATCAATTCTGCTTTGTTGAAAAAAATCGAATAGATCAGTTTTCAAGAATGGCTGCGTTTGCACCGGCTAAACAGACAGAGTTGATTGCTACCTTATTTGGCCTGGATGCATTTAATGAGTTCGTGAAAGGTTTTAGCGTAGAAATTAAGAATGAACATATCGACCTGGAAGGTGTGAAACAAAAAGAACTTGATAAAAAGAGTTTGGAAATCCAGAGCGCAAAGAAGACTATTGTCGAAAATGGCAAATCACTTGAAGAGCTTGCAAAGAAAGAAAAAGAGCTTGCTGATAAATTCAAAAATGGCATCACTTTTGAAGATTTCATCAAAGAACTCGGCAATTCAGAAGCTACTGGCGAACTGCAAAAATTAGAACAAGAATTAAAAACTCCAACACCTAAAATAATTGGAGTGAAATCAACAGAATTTTATAAACTAAAAAGCGACATTGAATCCAATCATCAGGAACTAGCACAAATAAAGGCAGAATTACTGGAGAAGGCAGAGTCCCTTGCTTATAAAGACATTTATGAGGCAGTCAAAAAAGTGGGACAACAATCCCAGGAAGTGTGTCCTGCCTGTAAAACACCTGTTGCAAATACGATTGAGAACCCATTTAAAGTTGCAGAATCAGAATTAGCCAAGTTAATGGCTTTGGATGAACTAAAGACTAAAAAAAATGAGTGTGAAAATACTGAGTCAGATAAACTTAAAGAACTATCGGGTTTAATACAAAAAGTCACTGAAGCTATTTCTCACATTAATAATGAATCAGTTAATTATAAAGCAATAAGTACACCTGCTAAGCCTGATTGGAGATGGTTCCATGATTTAGCTCAAACTTCTGATAATAAAAAATCACCTTGGGTGTTACTGTTAGATTTAGTTATGCAAATTGAGACGTACGATTTAAATATTGAAAGTAAGAATAAAGAGCGAGATGAAAAAGAAAATCGATTAACACTGTTACGAAGCATTAATAACGAACTACAACAGTTGAAAGGCTCTCGAAAAACTCTTGAAAACGGAATCGAGAAAGCAAAAAAACAAATTTCTGATTTTGATAAAGAAAATGTAGAACTTCTGCTTGAGGTAAAGAATGAAAAACCGGAAATCGAGAGGAATAAAGCAATAGCGTCTGCTTACCAAGTCTTCGTATCAAATATTGTAGAATATAAAGAACAGTTGCCCTCCTCCTTGATAGCAGATTTAGGAGACCGTGTTACAGAGCTATATAATGCTTTTAATATTCATGATGCGCAAAAAGACAAACTGGTAGATCTTCAGCTACCTACAAATTCCGGAGAACGAATTAAAGTCCAATTTCAAGGAACAAAAGGAAAATATTTCGATGCGCTCCATGTGCTAAGTGAAGGTCATATTCGTTGTGTTGGACTTTCCATTTTATTAGCTAAGAATCTTAAAGAAAATTCTCCTTTCCTGATTTTCGATGACCCTGTGAATGCCATTGACTCTGAGCATAGAGAGGCGATTAGAACTGTATTGTTTAAAGAAAAATTCTTTAAAGAAAAACAGATTATCCTTACAAGTCATGGTGATGAGTTCTACAAAGATATTCAGAATACTGTGCCTAAAAACATCATAGAAAATTTCATTCTTTATACTTTCTTGCCTCAATATGATGAAAATCATGTTCAAGTTGAATGTGATAAATACCCCAGAAATTATATAAAAGCCGCTTCAGAATGCCTTCAGAGAAGATCGTTAAGAGACGCTTTGATGAACTCTCGGAGAGCAGTTGAAAATATAAATATCCGTATTTGGGAAGAATACAGGAAAACTGGCGGTGGGATGATTAGCTTAAGTTTTCGCCAATACAACAAGCCATGTGATACGCGTACACTTGCAGAGCAACTAAAGTCTAAATTTAGTAAAGACAATTATGCTGGGCCAAAAAAGAAAGTTATTTCAGAAAATTTAGGCAAACTACTTGGAATCAGCGGTGATTCCCCTGAATGGAGATATTTAAACAAAGGAACTCATGAAGAAACTGATAGAGAAGAATTCGAACTGGGTACCGTTAAGGAGATTATAGATGCACTTACTAAACTTGATGAAGTATTGTAAAGAGCAGAAAAGTACGTCCATGTACTTTTCTGAACAATCTATAAGAAAGCCGGGCACTGAACATAACAGCGGCTATATGGTTCCGCTTCGCTCCACCCAAATTGGCCTACGGCCAACTTCGGCTATTTGCGGAACGTTATGCAGACTAATACAAATAGCATGGAGAATAAAAATGAAGAAACATTTGTGTAGCATTATTATTTTATTTTTTAGTTTTATATTATCTGCTCAAAATAATATTACTTTATCTAGTGATCAGCATATGATCTATCTAGGGGTAATAGATAAAACTACACCTGTTTATATAATTAGAAAAGATACAGAAGGACTAATATCTACAATAAAAGAATACTATTGTTATATTGGTGAAGAAAAAGCCGGACCGTATGATTCGTTTTATTATCCTATATTTTTTCCTGATGGGAAAACATTAGCGTATACAGCTGAAATTGATGGAAAAGACTATGTTATAGCCGGTAAAGAAAAGGCCGGACCATATGAAGATAGTTATTCATTAACTTTTTCACCTGATGGGAAAACCTTAGCGTATACAGCTAAAATTGATGGTAAAAGGTATGTTATAGCCGGTAAAGAAAAGGCCGGGCCTTATGATAAGTGTGATGATCTTACATTTTCACCTGATGGGAAAACCTTAGCGTATACAGCTAAAATTGATGGGAAATGGTATGTTATAGCCGGTAAAGAAAAGGCCGGACCATATGAAAATGAAGATATTGGTTATTTTTTAATTTTTTCACCTGATGGGAAAACATTAGCGTATACAGCTGAAATTGATGGGAAATGGTATGTAATAGCCGGTAAAGAAAAGGCCGGACCATATGAAGGTAGTTATTTATTAACTTTTTCACCTGATGGGAAAACATTAGCGTATACAGCTAAAATTGATGGAGAATGGCAATCAATTTTAATGTATGAAGGTAATGAATATATTGGATCGATTTGCAATAATTCCATAATCTATTTCTCAAACAATCAAATATTTATAGAGTAGCCGCCCAACGAAACTGCTTTAACCTCATATGATGAGCCCTCTGTCAATATGTAAAAAAGAAAACAAGGAAAAAGCTGGCAGAATTTACGACTTGGCTACCCTCATTTTTTCATGCTTAATCTTTTATATGATGTAGCCTAGGAGCTAATACATGCTTACATTACCAATAACGCGAGAATGGTTCGACTTAATAGAATGCGGTTATAAAAAGGAAGAATACCGCGAGATAAAACCATATTATGATTCCCGCTTTAAAGAACTTGGAGTACCGACGGTAATACGTTTTCGGGCCGGTTATTCAAAAGATGCACCGGTTATAGAATGCCGCGTTGTAATAACGAAAGGAAGAGGTAAAGAAAAATGGGGAGCTGTTCCTAGAGAAATGTACTATGTTTTGTCTATTAAAAAGGAGAAGAGGATAAAGGATTCAGATACGAAAGAGACAGGGAAACCTACTGAGAAGAAGTCGTTTTTACAACACTTAAAAAGTATAATTAAGTAGTTGTATGGAGAAATTGAAGAATAATGAATATGGGGTGTAAAGTTAGAGTAGCTTATAAATAAGCTATAATAAAGATACTACTCTCAATGCTTCCTGTCAAGTTTTTTCGACGGGGTAAAAGAACGCAATTGCAGTAAATTTCATTACTCGCAACATTGCGATTCTTTGTAAGGGGCAAACGAAAGCCCCTTTACAGGAGTCCAGAGGGTAAGACCCTTTGCTTTTCCGAAGAGGAAAAGTCGAGCACAGCGAAGAGCCCCGCAGAAGTTGATAACCAATGAAATACAGTTGTCAACTTCAGTGTGGGGTACACTGATGCAGTACAAGCATCAGTGTACCCTGGCTACTTGCTTTGCTTCGTTATTCTTCGTAAAAAAAAGAGATCGCAATGTTGCGAACTCTTTCATTTAACTAGTATTCCATTCCTCTATAGGGATGATCTTTTTTTGCTTCTTTCTGACTGATTAAGTCCCCGCGGCATTTACTCGCATAATACTCTTTATAATTAGTGCATTCATTTTCTTCAAGTTCTTGTGCAAGAGACCTAAAATCTTTAGGCCCATGTTTCCAGAAATTACTAAAGGCTTTTTTATATTGTGTTAGCTCATAAGCCAAGCCCGATATCAGTTTCTTCGCTCCGCTGATCAGTTTGCCTATTCGTGTCTGTATTGGAATAGTTGTTTCTTCCTCGAACTGTTTTTCAATACTAAAAAAAGATTTGTTATAATCTTTTACAGCAAGGCTGATGTCATGTAAAAAGGTGTACAATTCTGTATTCTTTTTAAGATTCAATTCACGTTTTTCTACATCCTTCTTAATAGCAGAAATACTTTCTCCTTTCAACTGTAATTCTTGCTCCTTACT
>JAQVXN010000189.1 GCA_028709135.1 Bacteroidaceae bacterium
CACCTGTGCGAGACGCGATCAATCGGTTATATATTGATGGACTACTGGATAACATCACCAATGTAGGAGCGCGTGTAATTGCATTTAATGCTCAAATGGCACTTGAAATTAACGAAATAATTGCGGCGATTAATCGCGAGGCGATCGCGTTCTCGCTCAAAAAAGGGCATAAGGACGATCTGTCTCCGATTCTAGAAGAGTGCATTCATCGGCAAAAGGAATGCATTGAGACGAATGATTATTTTGTTCATGATCGTGCCTTTCATCAGGCTTTTTTTGATTATTGCGACAATGAATTCCTAAAAAAAATATATTTTCAGCATAGTGTACTGTGGGAAATGCTGGTGCTGTACTACTACAAGGACAAGGGCAGTGATCGTAAGAGCTCTATTGAGGATCATCAAAAGATTTTATCCGCCTATGTCGAAGGCAACGTGGCGTCGGTGCAAAATTATGTGGAAGCACATTTTCAGCGCGCAGCAAAGCCGTTGGCAAAGATGGCACGTGATCTTGCCGCACATGAGTGATTTTGCCTTTACAGCGTGATGCTTCTCATAAAGCAATGTGACAAGCCGAGATGTTTTAAAGCTGATTAATAAAAGAAAATAAAGAAAAGAAGCTCGACTTATTATTAGTTCGGGCTTTTTTGTTATGTGCTAAAAACAACCTGTGTTTTCCAGTTTAAATTTGTTTCAAACGCTTAATTGAAAGTTCGCTTTGTAATTAGACCTAGCCGGTAAATGCTTATCAATCCTAGTCAAATCAATTAACGCTTTTTTAATAAGTCGTTTGAAATAAGTGGTCTAAAAGTAAAAAAATCTGTTATATTTGTTATGTTAAATAAAATTATACAAATATTATCCAATTTTTAATATGTTTTTGGTTTATTTAGGAGGAGCACGAATGAATAAAAGAACCGTTTCTATCATTCATCAAATTATGAAATCCAAGGAATCGATTACCATTACAACTTTAGCCCAAAAATATGACGTATCAGAAAGAACAATACGAAATGATATTAATGCGATAAATGAAATTTTATCTGAACATAAAATTCCCAAGTTAGAACTAAAAAATGGGGGACAAATTGCGAAAACGGATGAATTTTTAAATATAATTTCGTTAGTCTCAACCGATGATTTTTATACATATAAACTTTCAAAACAGGAACGGATTATAATTGCATCTGCTTTGTTGGTTCAATCATCGAATTACATAACGTTATCCGAAATAGCAGATAAATTGCTGGTAAGCCGTGCTACGGTAATCAACGATTTAGATCATATCAAGCAATATATAAAAAAAGGTAATTTAAACGTATTGTCACGTCCCAACAAAGGTCTGTATGTTGTAGGAAAAGAAAGTGACAAAAGAACTTTTTTAATCCGTCTTGCAAGTCCGAAAACCGAATTGGAGAATTCAAATAATGTACTAGAAAATTTAATGAATAAACATGCAGAAAATAAAATGATTATTGAAAAAATACTAAATGAACAAGAGCATATACATGAGAGTTTTCTAATAGATGAGTCATTTAAAAAAATTAAACGATATCTTCTCATTATGGTAAATAGAAATTATGACGGAGAATATATGGAGGTTCAAAATAATATCGAAAACAGCAAGTATGATATGGCACAAGATATTTTAAAATATATTTCACAGTATTGCCATATTACAACGACGAAAGATGAAATTTTGTATCTGAGCGAACTGTTAAAAATGGCTCGCTATATAAAACAAAAATCATTTAAAAAAGATGCTTTTAAAATACAGATGATAACAAGAAAATTTATAGAAAAAATATCAGAAGAATTGGAAATGGATCTTAATAAAGACTATAACTTTTTTGAAAATTTATCCAATCATTTAGAGTCAGTATTTACAACTGAGGCTCCAAATTATTCGGATAATCTATCCGTGCGAAACGTTATAAAACAAAACCAAAATGTATTTATAGCCGTCAAAAAGCATTTGAACATTATTCGTAAGTATGTAAATAGAGATCAAAGAAATTGAAATCATTTATATCGCCATTCATGTTTGTGCAGCGATTGAAAGGAAAAAAAATAAAGAAATCGCTTTTCATGTCACTTTAGTATGTCATGGTGGAATCGGAACATCGCAGCTGCTTATGGAAAGATTAAAAAAACATTTTAATTTTCAAATTGTAGACATTGTATCATCACATGAAGCAAGAAATATACAAGCCGGGCAGGCAGATTTTTTAATTTCTACCGTAAAACTGAAAGAATGTAAATTGGACTATATCGTTGTTTCTCCATTACTAAGCGATGAAGATTATATCCGTGTGGGAAAAAAGATCGATTCATTGCGCAACAGAAGAAACCTCCCGTCACGAATGGGGGAAAAAGATATTACTGCAAAAGGTCTCCTCGATCGATTAAATCCGGTTATTTACGATATCGTACCACAGCAGGCACCTGTGTTGTTACAAGAAATTAAAAAAGTAGTAATTCAGTATTTTCATCAATCGAAACAAGATGAAGAAAAAACGACGGCACCATACTTGCACAATTTATTGACAGTAGAAATGATTCGATTAGATATTGCGTGTGAAGATTGGAAAGACTCTATTGTAAAATCAGCACAGCAATTATTGGACAAAGGGTATATTGAGCAACGGTATATTGATGCTATGATTACAAACATTGAAGAAAATGGACCGTATATTGTTTTGTCAAAAGGGTTTGCCGTTCCGCATGCCGGGCTGCAGGATGGATGCAATAAAGTAGGTATGAGCTTGATCAGACTCAAACATCCTGTACCGTTTGGAGCGGACGATTTAGATCCAGTTGAATTTGTCTGCTGTTTTAGTACAATCGATCATCAAACCCATTTAAAAGCTTTTTTTCATTTGGTTAATATTTTTAATAAGGAAGAATTTAAACTAAAATTGCGTACTTGTCAAACATCTGAACAAGCAGCACAGTTGATACAACAATTTGAGTTTACAATTCAACAAGATTAAGAATTTGAATAGTTAAAATCGTTTCACACTTTAGGTAACGAATTTAACTATTCTATTTTTTTCTAAAAACGTTGAAAGACTTTTGACTGTTTTTCTTTTCGTTTCCATGATACGATAATGTTAAACAAAGTAGACAAAATTTTAAACAATCGAATTTAAATTACATGAAAAAGGATTAAAATATGATTTGGAAAGAATTGAATGAATCGCTTATTATAACCAATCTAAAAGCAAATGATTACACAGATGTTATGAAAGAACTTGGATCTGTCATGATTCAGGAAGGGTATGCAAAGGATTCCTACATTGACGCATTAATTGAGAGGGAACAAGAATATCCGACAGGATTGGATATTGATGGAGTCGGTGTTGCAATTCCTCATACAGCTGTCAGCCATGTTAAAAAGCACGGAATCGCAATTGCAGTTTTAGATAAACCCGTTACGTTTTTTCAGATGGGAACGGATGATGAGACCGTTGAAGTACAGGTAATCTTTATGTTGGCAGTCATAAATGCAAACGAACATTTGGATCAGCTGCAGACAATTTTAAAGATTATTCAAGATAAAAACGTATTAAGTGATTTAATGAAAACAAAAGATACAAAACAAATTATTAAAATAATTAAGGATAAGGAGTGCACTTTATGAAAAAGAAAGTAATTGTAGCATGTGGGGGGGCTGTTGCAACATCAACAATTGCTGCAAACAAAATTGTGGAATTATGCAAAGAGAATGGGATTGATGTCGAAATCTGCCAGATACGAATTTCAGAAATTGAATCCAATTTGGAAGGTACCAGTCTTATTGTAACAACCTCTAAGGTGAAAAGGGATTATGGTGTGCCGCTGATTACCGGTATGCCGTTTATTTCCGGAATAGGTGTAGAAAAAACACAGGCAGCCATTTTAGATGTATTAAAACGTTAATAAGAATTTGGAGGGTCAAAAATGTTAGGTGTTTTTGGGGATGCAATTAATTATATTATTGATATGGGAGCTTCGGTAATGCTTCCGATCGTGATTGCGGTTATCAGTATTTGTATGGGAGTAAAAGCCGGCAAAGCAATTCGTTCTGGTTTAATGATTGGTGTTGGATTCGTTGGTTTGGGACTCATCGTGGATATGATGAACGTCGAGTTGGGATCCGCTGCACAGGCGATGTCTGAACGATTTGGATTAACATTAAGTGTAGTTGATATTGGATGGCCCGGCATGTCACCGATTACTTGGGCATCCAACATTGCGACAATTGCCATTCCAATTGCAATAGTTGTCAATGTGATCATGTTGATTCTTAAGCTGACAAAAACCGTAAACATTGATATTTGGAATATCTGGCATATGACGTTTACAGGCGCGATTGCTTACGCTGTAACAGGAAATTTCTGGATCGGAATTTTAGGTGTTGTCGTGCATGCTGCAATTGCTTATAAACTAGGGGATATTTGGGCTCCTTTAATGGCTGATTATTTTGAACTCGATGGAATTACTGTACCGCATGGCACGTCAGCTTATATGGCTCCGGTCGCATGCGCTATTGATGCAGTGATTGATAAAATTCCAGGACTTAATAAGATTGACATTACAGCAGATAAACTACAGGAAAAAGTTGGCGTACTCGGTGAACCAATTGTAATTGGTGGAATCTTAGGAACTGTGGTTGGATTTTTGGCAGGATATGGTCTGCAGACCGCATTGCCGCTGGGCGTAAAAATGTCAACCGTTATGGTATTAATGC
>JAQVXN010000190.1 GCA_028709135.1 Bacteroidaceae bacterium
CCTGATCATGTTGATTTTTATACTTTTTCCCGCAGGTAAAGATTTGAATGTGGTTTATGCAAAATAGGTCATTTGAATGTGTTTTGAATGTCCTCATAAGTGTTTTTTACAAGTTGGTATTTGTGAAAAACAAGTTGGTATTTGTTGAAAATGTAACAAAGAAATTTTTAAGCAAGTCGTAACAAGCAATCTAGAGTCAAAATATCGATAAGTTCGCGCGCGTACCTTAATTATTAATAATGCCATAATTCCCCATAATTTTTTTGATTCTCAAGAGTATGGTTTAATTCTTGGCTATGTTTTGCAATCGTGCAAGAGAAAAGCCCGATAAATCAAATTTTAATCGGGCAGTAATAATTTCTGAACTTAAGTAGAAGTATTTAAGTAAAAAACGACTTTCTTAGTTTTCCTCTTCTTTGGTTGGGGATTCTGTTAGGTTTTTTTCTTGAGAAGAGAAAACAGGTGTCAGGTGCATTTGAACAGCTTTTTCCAACATAAGTTGAAAGGCTGCATCGTGGTTGTTGGGGATCTTGCCGTCGAGAATAGCGTCTTTGATGGTAGCTTTAAGTGTTCCAATTTCGGCGCAGGGCTTTAAATGAAAGGTGCGCATAATTTCGTCGCCGTCAACAGGAGGTTGGAAGTTTCGGATGCGGTCTTTTTCCTCGATGTCTTTCAATTTCTGACGTACGATGTGGAAATTGTCAATGAATCGGCGTTTACGGACTTCGTTGCGGCTGGTGATGTCTGATTCGCAGAGTGTCATGAGATCGTCGATGTCGTTCCCTGCGTCAAAAAGTAATCGGCGTACGGCACTGTCGGTCACTACGTCGTCGGCAATGGCGATGGGGCGCATGTGGAGTCCGACGAGTTTGCGGACGTACTTCATGCGTTCGTCTGTAGGTAGTTTGAGCCGCATGAAAATGGGTCTTACCATTTTCTGGCCTATGAGATTATGATTGTAGAAAGTCCATCCTACTGAAGAACTAAAAGCTTTGCAGCTGGGTTTGCCGATGTCATGGAGCAGGGCGGCCCAGCGTAGCCAGAGATTGTTTGAGCGAAGAGCTACATTGTCCAGCACCTGCAGGGTGTGATAGAAAATGTCTTTATGTGAAATGCCATTGCGGGTTTCGCGTCCTTGAAGAGCAATGAGTTCTGGCAGGATGATTTCAAGGAGGCCGCACCGTTCGAGGTCGATGAATCCTTTTGAGGGCACGTCGGAAAGCATGATTTTGTTGAGCTCGCTGATGATACGTTCTCTACTAATAATCTTTATGCGCTCTTTATTGCGTCGCAGGGCTTCAAAAGTTTCATCGTGGATGAAAAAATTAAGTTGCGTGGCGAAGCGTATGCAACGCATCATGCGCAGGGGGTCGTCACTGAATGTGATGTTCGGATCGAGAGGCGTGCGTATAAGTCCGTCTTGGAGGTCTTGAAGCCCTCCGAAAACATCTACAAGTTCACCAAAATGGTCTTGATTCAGACAGATAGCGAGTGTGTTGATGGTGAAGTCGCGACGGTTAAGGTCGTCTTGTAATGTCCCGTTTTCTACAACAGGTTTACGGGAGTCCTGAGAATAACTTTCGCGGCGGGCTCCGACAAATTCGAATTCTGCACCGTGCCATTTGACCTGTGCCGTTCCGAAGTTTTGGAAAATGGATGGTTCTTTGTCTTTTCCCAAGGCGAGTGCAAAATTTCGCGCGGCGAGTATGCCGTTGCCAACGACCATGATGTCTACGTCGTTGGTGTCGCGTCCTAGAAAAAGGTCGCGCACATATCCCCCGATCAAGTAACAGGGGTAGTTAAGGCTGTCTGCAGTGCGCCCAATCAGGTGGAATGCTTCAAGCTGATTAATTTTATCTACAATATTTTGGAGAGACAATAAGACCATAGTGACATTTCTTGCTGCAAAATTACGCAATTTCATGGAAATATTCGTACTTTTGGACTCATCAACTAAGTGGAGCTATGAAGCATATTGGAATTTGGGTGGTATTTGGCCTGGTGATCCTGTTTTTTCCAAGTTGTGGACAAAAAAACAACGAGGAAGCAGGTGGTCAAGCTTGTTTGACGGAGGCCCGCAAGGCGCTTAAGGAAAATAATTTTAAGGGCGCGCGTAACAGTATTGAAAAGATGCGGAAAGAATTTCCCATGTCGCTAAATGCCCGAGAAGAAGGCATTCTGTTGTTGGATTCTATTAATCTGGCAGAAGCCCACGTGCAATTGGAGGCGTGGCAGAACAAAATGGGGCAACCTGAGCTTTCACGTATCTCACAAGATACGTTGAGTTTCAATCTGGACGAGGCCCAACAGAAAGTACGTTTCTTTGAAAAGAAAATAGAACACGATAAAGCTAACGTTAAGCATCACAATGATTAAAAAGGAGGATGTAGAGCTAAAAGGAAAAATAGCTTCTCCGTGGTAGGAGAAGCTATTTTTTATTGCTTTTCTGCGTTTTCTAGTTCCTGCTGTTTTTCCTTTTCCAATAAGTCTCTTCCCCAATGGGTAGTGGCTTCGCGTTCTTCTCGTTCAACGACTACTTTTGCCTTTTGAGGATAAAAGATCATGCGTAGAGATTGATTGTAATTGAAGTAGTTCCAAATCCAATTAAGAAAGACGATCACCTTATTGCGTACGCCGAGGATGGAGCGAAGATGTACAACGAGCCACATGACCCAGGCAATGAAACCTCGCATTTTGACTTTGCTAAATTCTGCTACAGCCTTATTACGCCCCACGGTAGCCATGGAACCGAGGTTCTTGTAATGGAACGGTTTGAGCTTTTTACCTTTTTGCATGCGCATAAGGTTGTGGGCGAGCAATTTGCCTTGCTGGATAGCTACTTGGGCCAATTGCGGATGACCGTAGGGATAGTCTTTATCTGTGGTTTGAAGACATTGGTCGCCAATGGCAAAAACACCGTCCATGCCGGGCACGCGGTTAAATTCATCCACTTTGATGCGGTTGCCGCGACCAAGGAAGGATTTGTCCATGTTACCGATAGAAATGCCGGCTACGCCGCTGACCCAAATGAACGTGCGCGTAGCAATTTCGCTGCCGTCTTCAAGTATGACTTTGGAATCTTTGTAATCTACCACTTTCTTATTGAGCAAGATATTTACCCCCATGCGGCTTAGAAATTCTTCAGCTTTGATAGAGGATTCCTCGGACATGCCCGAGAGGAGGCGGTTTCCTGCTTCAATCAGGTAGATATTCATCATACTCTTGTCCAAATCAGGATAGTCGTGCGGAAGAATGAATTTTTTCATTTCGGAGAGTACTCCGGAGACTTCTACTCCCGTAGCGCCACCTCCCACGATGACGACATTGAGGAGTTCTTGTCTTTCCAGATTGGTGGCACACGTAATGGAACGCTCGATGTTCGAGAGAAGGGCATTCTGCAGTCCCATCGCCTCGGCAACGTTCTTCATGGGGATGGCATTTTCCTCAATGTTTTTGTTCCCATAGAAGTTTGTGGTGGTTCCTGCAGCAAAGACCAGATAGTCATATTCTGCTTTGCCGATGGAAGTCTGAATAATTTTCAAGTCCGGAAAAACGGCTCTCACTTCTGCCATGCGGAAATAGAGGTTTTTATGGTTCTGGAAAATCTTACGGAACGGGAAGGAAATAGAACTGGCTTCCATTCCTGCCGATGCTACCTGATAAATTAAGGGTGGAAACTGATGGTAGTTGTTCTTGTCCATCAATACAATTTGCAATCCGGAGTTTCTAAGTCGTTTTGCCAATTGAAGGCCCCCAAATCCGCCGCCAACAATGATGACGCGTTTCTTGTTTCCTTTACTGATGTTTAAGCTCATGTCAATACCTTTATTTAATAGTCACGTATTTTGTATTTGCTTTTGAAAAGATCTTGTTTCATCCTTAGAGAGTACAAAATTACAATTTTTTTAGGAACAATGTAAGATATTTCAATAGAATAATGTTTTTCTACGGAGGAAAGCATTGAAAAATGGAACGATTGTGGTGAGGAGTTTGATTTTGAGATGTGCATGTTACACGTTTTGAATTAGATCTGCAATTTAAATTATTTTTTTTGAAATTTCAAAGATAGCGTGCATTATTTTTCTTCTAAATAATAAGCTATGGGCTTGAATCTCTTTTTTACAGGGCATTCTCGTCTTGTTTGGATGCTTTTTAATTTCTTTTCAGTAAGTCTTTTCTGTCTTATTTTACAAAAATATTTTTTTCTCGAAAGAAAAACGAACGTCGTTTGTAACTATTTCGTAATATATTCTGCGTAACTTTGTAACAATTTTGAAAGAAGTTTTTATTATAAAATTTAAGCTGTCAAATTTATGCACAACTCGTTTATTAGTCGTCTTTCACCGAAAGAACCAAAGTTTTTTGAACTGTTGAAACAAGTCTCAGAGGTTCTTTCTGCTGCTGCTGCTTTATTGCTGGAACAGTTAAAGAGTGAAACAAAAGAAGATCGCCGTGATTATTTTCAGAAAGTTAAAGAGCAGGAGAGAATAGGAGACCAACTATCGCACAAAATTTTTGAAGAACTCAGTGTCTCGTTTATCACACCTTTTGACCGTGAAGATATACATCTTTTAGCGGATTGCATGGATGATATCGTGGATTTGATTAACAGTTCTTCCAAGCGCATTGCCATCTACAATCCTAAGGCCAACAATCCCCGCGCATTGGAACAGGGGCAAGTAGTCAGTGAGGATGCAGCCTGTATTAGTAAGGCCATGGATGAACCTGGG